>JBARCC010000387.1:0-5977 GCA_049793635.1 Maribacter sp.
GCATCAAACCCCTCTTCCGTCATTAGGTGAATGACCTTTTGTTTAGCCGTTTCTGATACTTGAATCATATATTAACTAGATTAAATCTAAATAGTTCACAAATATACGCCATAAGTAGGTTTTTACCATGGTACCTAACATTATTATAACGTATGCCAAAATTGATAAAACTTATTTAAAACGGGAAGAAATGCCTACTTGATCTTCAAGATGACCATGTCGGTTTTCCCTTTGGATACCAGGGAAGAAAAATCAGTACTTGCGGTTTCACCAACGACCATAATTCCCCCGTCATGGGTCTCGACCAGGTCAAAACCAAAATCGATACCGGTGCCCCCATAGGATTGCTGCCACACCAGGTCACCTACCTGATTGGTCTTTATGATCCAGATATCATTTTCACCCACATTACCGGTCGTATCGAGATCTTCGCTTTTCGAATTACCGGTCATCAAAAAACCGCCATCCTTACTCTGAACCACTGCCTGAGCCAAGTCGAACCGTGCTCCTCCATAGGTACGTTCCCAAAGCAGGTTACCCCCTGCATCCACTTTCACCAACCAAACATCAGATTCCCCATGATTCGTAGAAATATCCCCATCTGTACTAAAGGTATTCCCAACCACTACAAAACCCCCATCTTGGGTCTTCGCTATATCATAGGACACTTCTATTCCCGAGCCCCCAAAGGATTGTTCCCAGATCAGATTCCCGAACACATCTACCTTTACCAACCAAAAATCGTAACTGCCGTTAGTGGCGCTAATATCAAAATCGTCACTTTCCGTAAACCCAGCCATTACAAAACCCCCATCGTCTGCTTGCACCACGGCATGCGCCCTGTCGTTGTTGGTGCCGCCAAAATAACCCCGCCACTGCACACTGCCTTCTTCATCAATTTTAGTTCCCCAAAACTCCCCGACCCCGTGGCTTGTGAATCCGTCCCTTTTTTCGGTATTGCCGTCGGCCCTTGCCGAAGTAATGTCCAAAAAGCCGGTGAAGAAAAATCCACCATCAACGGTTTGCAGGATATCGTACGAGTGGTCGTGCCCGGAAAATCCATAGCTGGATTGCCATTCCAAAATTCCTAGAGGGTCTACCTTAACGATCCAATTGTCATGAAAACCATTGTTCAAGGTACCATCGCCGTCATCGCTCATGGCATATCCCGTAAGGGCATAACCCCCATCCAGCGTTTGTACCAAACCTTGACCGCGATCGTCTTTACTACCGCCATACGTTTTGTTCCACTCCAAATTTCCTACACTATCCAATTTTAAGAGCCAGTAATCGTTAACGGGCACATCCTTATCGGTTACATCGCCATCGACACTGTTGGTAAAACCCAATAGTGCATAACCGCCATCAGTAGTTTTTACGATGGCTTGGGCAGTTTCTTCGCCACTTCCGCCAAAATTTTTGATCCATTCCAGTTCCCCTTTAAAATTGGTGCCCAAAACGTCAAAATTTGTGGAAGCATCCTCTTTCACACACGATAGAAGACCAAAGAAGGCGATCAATAACATCATCTTTCGCATGTTCAATTTGATTTTTGGATTAGAAAAAATCCCGTGTTGATATCGCTCACCACGATTTTTCCACTTTCAAAAAAGGGGTAAACACTCCACACCCCGTCAAAGCGGGTTTCGTCGTTTGCGGGATAGGTATCAAAAAATGCCTTTTCTGAAATATTCTTGTCGGCAATACCGGAAATATCCAATACCCTTACGCCTGCTGTATAATTTGCCAAATAGAATTCGTCTGCCTTTACGTAACCGTTGTGGTCAATTGCCGCAGTAGGGCCTAAATAGGTGTCATACAATACAGGATTATCCAAGTCCGCCAAATCGAAGATCAGGGTGCGTGATCGAAACCCTAATCGAACTTCATCGAGCTCGTCTCCTACAATGAAAAAACGATGGTCCTCCGTAAACCAACCTTGGTGGGTATATTCTACATTGGGATAGGCCAACGTTGCCAGTTCTACAGGAGCTTCCTTATCGGTAATGTCCACAATAACCACCCGATCCTCATTGGAACCAACGAATATTTCCGAACCTACATGCTCCAAGTCGGGCCCGTCGTAGGTAATCACTTGGGCGTCGTGGGTATATCCGTTATCTCCCCACCCCCCGGATAATGAAGGTGAAATGGGATTTTGAAGATCTAGGAAATGTACCCCACCATTAAAGGCATCATCGGTCGCAGTGCCCACGGGATAGGCAAAACCTGAATCTTCGTTGATGACAATATTATGTGCATTCCCAATAGCGGTATACCGCCCATCGGCCGTAAATTCTTGAGGTGGATTCGCTACATCCCTTAAATTTTTGAGGTCAAAAACCTGTACTCCATGATTGCTCGCTTCCGACACGATATAGGCATAATCCCCGTACACTTTTATATCCCGCCACGAACTGGCCGTTGTTGCGGTAGGTAATTTTCCCAGGTAAAGGGGTGCCGTAGCGTTAGAAATATCGATAAATGCGGTGCCGTTGTCCAATCCCATCAATGCGTATTCCTTACCTGTACTCGCGTCCGTCCAGCCCCAAATATCGTTTGCAGACCCAGCGCCCATTGTAAGTAACGATACCCGTCCTAAAAGGTCAAAGCCATTACAAGGATACTCGCCGGCCATCCCATTAACACAAGGTGCAGCATTCACCATAGCGTCGGGCGGCAAGATTTCCGAAGATTCATTGGCGTCATCACTTGAAGAGCATGCGGTGCATGCTAAAATAACGGAAAGCCAAAAAACTCTTTTCATGGTAATTGGTTATAAATCAACATAAATATACAAAACACTGGGCCCTTAGTCTTCATTTTTTGCATAACCAACAGGGTGCAGTTAAAATAAATCGATTAACTTCAAGATCAAATCAACATGTAACTTAACAAAAACGTCTTATGTCAAGCAAAAAGGCTTCATTTCAAAAGAACACACGAAGGTCATTTATTAGGAATACCGGTATGGCCGCTGCCGGATTTATGATCGTACCGAGACATGTACTCGGTGGTCAAGGATACGTTGCGCCCAGCGATAAACTAAACATAGCCGGCATTGGGGTTGGGGGAAAAGGACAAAGCGATATCGCCTCGATGGCAGAAAGCCCGAACGTAAATATTGTTTCATTGTGTGATGTGGATGATCGAATGGCGACAAAATCACGGGAAACGTTCCCAAAAGCGCGCTACTACAACGATTATCGTGAACTGCTTGAAAAGGAGGGTAATTCGATTGATGCGGTTACCATTGCATCGCCAGACCACAACCATGCAGTACAGGCCTACCAAGCCATGGCCATGGGGAAACATGTGTATTTACAAAAGCCATTGACGCACGATATCTGGGAAGCTAGAATGCTTACAGAGGCCGCCGAGAAGTTTAAAGTGGTGACCCAAATGGGTAACCAGGGCGGCTCAGGGGACGGAGTACGTAAGATGAAGGAAATCTACGATACTGGAATCATAGGGGATGTACACACGGTAAAATGCTGGACGAACCGGGCCATTTGGCCGCAAGCCTTGCAGACTCCCACAAAAAAAGATAGGATTCCTAAGGGATTGAAATGGGACCTTTGGCTAGGAACGGCGGCGATGCGCGATTATAACGACGCCTACCTCCCTTTTGATTGGCGCGGTTGGTCAGATTTTGGCACGGGCGCCCTTGGCGATATGGCCTGCCATATCATGGACCCAGTGTACAGAATACTTCCGATCTTGTATCCAAGTTCTGTAGAATGTAGTGTTTCAGATTCGTTCGCAGGTAATTTTGAATATCGGGAATATCCGAAAAGTTTCCCGAGCTCAAGTAAGATCCATTTGAGTTATCCAAGAACCGATGGCAAAGGAATCATCAAAGTCACTTGGATGGACGGTGGATTATTACCCGAACGGCCCGACGAACTCGGAGATGATGAAGCCTTGGGCAATTGGGACGGCGGTGTACTCTTCATCGGTACAAAAGGTAAATTGATGGCCGATTGTTATGGGGCGAATCCTAGATTATTACCCCTTACACTAAACGAACAGTTTGAAGTTGAAGAAACGATTACCCGGGTTCCGGAAGGGCACTATCTGCAATGGGTAAATGCCTGTATGGCCGGTTATGGAAATGCAGAAACCAGTTCTTCCTTCGATTATGCAGGTCCGTTTACGGAAAGTATCCTTATCGGTAACCTTGCGCTCAAAGCCTATTTTGAAGTAGACCCTAGTGTTGAAAATAAAAGTTTCTGGGGCAGTGGAAAACAGTACTATGGCAGAAAACGCCTATTGTGGGATGCGGAAAACATGAAAATTACCAATTTCGAACCGGCCAACAACTACGTGAAAAGAACGTACAGGGATGGGTATTCGGTAGGGTAAACGCCCTATGGTTTGCAACATCGATAGGCCCTTTTAAGGTTTGTTTCACCAGACATGGACATTCTTTCAAACGACCTATTATTATGATTCTTCTTTTGCAAGAACTGTTTACTTTTGCACCATGTTAGAAGATAAAGAACAAGAAAAGACCTCTCTTGAAAAATTAGGGGAATTCGGTCTTATAGAACACCTCACCAAAGACTTTAAGCCCAATCAGAAATCTACCGTAAAGGGGGTTGGGGATGATGCCGCCATTTTAGATTTCAAGAACAAAAAGACGGTCATTAGTACAGACCTTTTGATCGAAGGCGTCCATTTCGACCTCAGCTATATGCCCTTAAAACATTTAGGGTATAAAGCGATCATGGTCAACTTATCGGATATCTATGCGATGAACGCGAAGGCTACGCAAGTGACGGTATCCATTGCGGTATCGAACCGTTTCCCGTTAGAAGCGATCGAAGAATTATATGCGGGTATCACTACGGCCTGCAAAGCCTATAACGTGGACCTAATTGGTGGGGATACCACTTCGTCCAAAACAGGCTTATTGATCAGTGTAACCGCAATTGGCGAAGTTGCCGAAAAAGAGATTGCGTATCGTTCTGGTGCAAAACCTAGCGACCTACTGGTCGTTTCCGGAGATTTGGGTGGTGCCTATATGGGCCTACAAGTATTGGAACGCGAAAAGGAGGTTTTCAAAGTGAACCCGAACAGCCAACCCGATTTGGAACCCTATTCCTATATCGTGGAACGCCAATTGAAACCTGAGGCGCGTAAAGATATCTACGAGTTATTGAAAAACCTAGAGGTACACCCAACTAGCATGATCGATATTAGTGACGGGCTCTCATCTGAAATTTTACATCTTAGTAAAAGCAGTGGCGTAGGTATTGACCTGTATGAGGATAAGATTCCACTGGACCCAACGGTCATCGCTGCATGTGAAGAATTTAAGATGGACAGTACGCTGGTCGCCTTAAGCGGTGGTGAAGATTATGAACTGTTATTTACGATCGACCAAAAAGAATTCCCGAAAATAAAGGGCAATCCTAACTTGACCGTTGTGGGGCATACGACGGGTAAGAATGAAGGTGCTTTCTTGATTTCCAGGAATAATGCGAAGATTCCGTTGACCGCACAGGGCTGGAATTCGTTTGCTTAACCTTTAAGAATACTAAGCTACTTGTTGCTGCGTAGCGGTATGCCTTTGTTGGTAGATCCGTTCTAAAGTTCTATTGATATCCTCCAATTCGGGAGTTAAAACAGATAATTTACCGCTTACGTCCGTAGTTACTTGTTTTTGGCAATGAATACATTTGTATTCCTTGATATGGGAGGTTACCTTTTTGGAGACAGAGTAGTGATGTCCGAAAATGCTGCAGAATAATTTTTTCATGCCGTAGGGTTTTTTTAAGTTTTCGATTTGGGGAAATCGTTAAACAATCTTTTAAAATTTTTGGTTTTAATCGTCGAGAATGTAGTCTTCACCGCATTCACTATTCTAAAGTACTTATTATGAACCTACTGCACCAGTAATTGTTGTGAGTATGACCGATACTGTTGTCAACCTACTTTTTTTTGCGGTTTCGTAGAATGAAAATCCCTGTAA
>JBARCC010000388.1:0-2408 GCA_049793635.1 Maribacter sp.
TTCGAAATTACGGTAATATACGAACACTATAAAGAAGGGCATAATGGCCAAGGTGGCGGAAATAAAATTACCCAAAAGGGGAATTCTCTTGAGCTTATGGGAATACAGCCATATCCCAAAAATATAAAACGAAAAGAAAAATACTGCCCTGAACGATACATAGCTTGCGACAATGACCGCCAAAAAGTTAAGTACGAAATAACTGCTCAATTTAAAACGCTGGCTCACCAAACGATCCAACATGCTCTTGGTAGGCTTGTTGATCAGGTCTTTTTCAGCATCATAGAAGTTATTGATGATGTACCCCGCAGCAATGACCATTGCCGACGTAATGATGATGAGCAATAAATTGACATCGAAGATTACTTTTCGTAATGGTAAATTAGGGGAAAGGATGTAAATGGAAGCTAAAAGCTGCGCTAGCGCGATCATCAATATATTGTAGCCCCTTACCACTGAAAAAAGGCTCAATACCTTCAAAAGTAAGAGCTTGTTTTTTCTATTAAGCATTTGGAGGGTTGCTAAAAGTTATAAACCACTTCAAGTTTATAGTCTTTGAGCGCGGTCTTCGCCTTCTCAAAATCTTCCGTAAAACCAAGAATGTAACCTCCTCCGCCAGAACCACAGAGTTTGAGGTAGTAGTCGTTGGTGTCTATCCCATTCTTCCAGAGTTCGTGGAATTTTAAGGGAATCATGGGTTTAAAATTATCCAGTACTACGTGGGAAAGTTGTTTTAAATTTCCAAAGAGTGATTTTACGTTACCATTAACGAAGTCCTCGACACAGGCATCGGTGTGTTTTATGAACTGATTTTTGAGCATGTTCCTAAAACCGTCGTTTTTCATCTGCTCCATAAAAATCTGTACCATCGGGGCAGTTTCACCGACCGTTCCACTATCCAACAAGAAGACCGCACCTTTACCCTCGGTATTCTGGGAAGGAATACTGGCCGATTCGATATTATCCCTGGAATTGATTAAAATGGGGAGACTTAAATAACTATTCAATGGGTCCAAGCCCGATGAGGTACCATGGAAAAAGGATTCCATTGCCCCAAAAATCGATTTCAGTTTCAGCAACTTCTCCCTGGTAAGATTTTCCAGTACCGTTATTTTGTCGTGTGCGTACTTATCATAGATTGCTGCAACCAGGGCACCGCTACTTCCCACCCCATAGCCCTGCGGAATGGAGCTGTCGAAATACATACCGGCGGCAATATCCTTTTTTAAAAGGTCAAGATCAAAACTGACCAGCTTAGGGTCATCATTCGATATTCCCGTTAAATACACGGCAAATTCAGCAAGACTTTTGTTGGATCGTATCGCTTTTTGAGAGGGATTTTTACTGGTTTTCAAAGCACCCTTGTAAAAATTATAAGGTATGGAAAGCCCCCTAGAGTCTTTAATGATGCCATACTCTCCAAAGAGCAGTATTTTAGAATAAAATAAGGGTCCTTTCATATACGGAACAAACTACAAAAACGGTGTAAAAGTAATCAATTATTCAATTAGTTGTCGACCATTTGGTCGATTTGGTCAAACAAGCGTTTTTTCGGGTCAACGCCGTAAGGCACTTTACCCTTTACAATGTTAGTTGCCGACCACTTTTTTAGCACCTGACCCCAGACGGTCACAAATGTATTGGCCGTTCTCACAAAATGGGAGTAATTCTTGTCGTATGAATTCTAAAACCACTTCCTTTTCCCGCTCAGGATAAAGTACATGAACATTGGCACCTGCATCCAAAGTAAAGCATACATTGGCCTTGGTCTTTTCCCGAAAGGTCCAAATGGTATTGATGATTTGCAGCGTATTTGGTTTCATTAGAATGAAGTAGGGCGTGCTGGTCATCATCATGGCGTGCAACGTAAGGGCCTCACTTTCCACGATTTTCATGAATTCCTGAAGATTGCCCGTTGCAAAAATATCCCGTAATTGCTGTAGATGTTGATGTGCTTGTTTAAAGCGTTGTTCGGCAAAAGAATGTTCGTGCATCAATTCATGACCAATGGTGCTGCTTACCTGCTTTTCCCCTTTATCGACCAACAATATGGTGTCTTGGTAATTTTCGAATATCGGATGGATTTCAAACGGGTAACGTATGCCGTATAAATTCGAGCTTTCGGGAATGCTTTCGGTAGCCCCCCATTGCACCAAAGCACCTTCGACACTACGGCAGGCACTCCCCGAGCCCAACCTGGCCAAAAACGAAGCTTTTCTATTAAAGTAGGCTACAGTCATGCCCTTCACCATTGAACGTTCCATTTCCATAAAACAGAGCGCCAAAGCAGACATACCACTGGCCGAAGAGGCGATACCACTGCTATGTGGGAACGTATTCGAGGTGTTTATGACAAAATGATACTCTTTCAAAAAGGGCAGGTACTTCTCAATACGATGTAAAAAGGT
>JBARCC010000389.1:0-2461 GCA_049793635.1 Maribacter sp.
AGATGAGGAAGAACTGAACCATTAAAATTGGCGTAAAGAGCTAAGATGCCCAACTGATAAAGTTGGGCATCTTTTTTTTGGGTTCTTAAGAAATAGCCAACTAATTTTAGGATTCCTAAAATATGAATACCTTGCATTTTTTAAATACGAATACAGCGGTTATGAGAAATTACATGTTTTTAGTAGGGGTATTGTTTATTTCAATACAGGTGCATTCCCAACGAAAGCCAAAAATAAAGGGGAATAAAAACGTGATCGAAGTACAGCAAGATTTGGAACCTTTCTATGGAATAGAAGTACTCGATGATTTGGATATTGTGCTTCAAAAGGCCCCGACCGAAGGCTATGCATTGGAAATCGATGATAATCTAGTGGATGTATTAAAGTTCAAGGTTGAGAATGGAACCTTACAGATATCTTCCTTTTATAACATAACCTCGAAACGTAAACTGGAGATTACCGTATTCTTTCAAGAACTTACTTCCTTGAAAATGCTGAACGGAAAAATAAGCATGGTAGACGTCATCTCCACCAATCGATTAAAAATAAATACCTTGGGAACCGCAAGGCTTGAATTGAACGCGACGGCCGATGTCATCGATATTACGATGGAGGAAATTAGTTCAGGGGATTTTAATCTGGCCAGTGATTCGTTGAACTTGACCTTAAAGGATAGAATCGATGTCAAAGTGTATGCTACCGGGGCAAACCATAGTATTTACATGTACAAGAATGCTTCTGCCAAACTAGAGGGGACAACAGACGTTCTAACGGCTAAGTTATATGGGGGCAGTACCTTAAAGGCTTCCATGTTGGAGGCAGGTAGGATAAATTTGATGGCAGAGGATTCACCTGATGCCGAAATCAATGCATTGAACGAGTTTCAATTGAGTTCAAAAGGGGGCTCCAAAACAAAATTACATGGCAATCCCAAGATTACCATCGTAGATTTCTTGGATACGTCACGTTTAGAGAAAGGCAGTAATTAAGTCTTGGCAATCGGGGCCGTCATACAGTGTTCGGGAATACCGAAGCCATCGACCAGAACGCCTATATGAGGTCTAAGTTCCGTGCATAGACGTTCTACCCGCTGTCGGATCGCTTTAGACTTAGCGCTACCTAAGTAACCTTGTTCCAAATACCATGACGCGTCTTTTCGTATTTCGTGAAGCGCATACAGCGTTCCCAGTTTTTCAAATAATGCTTTATACGCAGGGTCGCTAATGGTCGCTGTGTGCTCCAAAAACGATGTATAGGCGAGTTCGGTACTGTATGCTTTACCAAGGGCCATTAAGTGCGTCTGTACTTTTAAAAAGGCTTGATAGGAGGGAATCCCCTTTTTAATATATCCTCGAATACGCATAGCGATGGTGTAGGTCAACCGTCTCGTCCTATGCTCAAAGGCGTGGATGTGAAATTTAGGATTGTACAGATGCTCCTTGTCTACCTTATTGGAGTATAGGGGATTAATGGTCGCCAGTTTATTACTCAACTGAGCGCCTATTAGTTTGAGTACACTTGCAAACCCAGCACTGTTGAACTCGGCTTTAAAATCGGATAAGACTCCTTTGGCGGCCAGTTGTAAAAGTACATTGTTGTCCCCTTCGAACGTGGTGAAAATATCTACATCGCCTTTCAAATCGGCAATCCGGTTCTCCAAAAGATATCCTTTCCCTCCGCAGGCTTCCCGACACTCTTGAATGGTATCGTTGGCGTACCAGGTAATGATCGATTTGAGTCCGGCCACCTGGGTTTCCACTTGGCGTTTATCCGGTTGCGATTCGTCACAATAGACCCGCATCATTTTATCGAGGGTAGCGTGAAATACGTAGGCGCTTGCTATGAGCGGTGTTAGCCGCAGTTGGTGTGAGGGGTAGTCCATTAACAGGTCTTCCTGTATTTTTACGCTATCGTTGAATTGTCTTCGTTTCAATGCATGCTTCACGGCAACGGCCAAAGCGTATTTGGCGCCTCCCAAACCGGCCCTGGCGACACAGATGCGACCGCCCACCAAAGTGCCTAGCATTGTGAAAAACCGTTTATTCGGATTTTTGATCTCGGAATAATAGGTGCCATCTGCCAAGATGGTCCCATATTTGTTCAATAAATTCTCTTTGGGAACATGCACCTGATGAAACCATATTTTACCATTGTCGACCCCGTTGAGGCCAAGCTTGTAGCCATTGTCCTCTACACGCACGCCGGGCAATAATCGATGTTTTTCGTCCCTCAGGGGAACTAATAGTGCATGTACCCCTTCGTTCTTGCCATTTACGATTAGCTGAGCAAAAACCGAGGCCATGCTAGCGTGCATGGCGTTGCCAATGTATTCTTTATTGTCATCTTTTCCCGGGGTGTGAATGACGATACGTTCTGTAGTAGGGTCGTACGTGGCCGTGGTCTTGATTCCCCTTACGTTTGAACCATGCCCGGTCTCCGTCATGGCAAAACACCCTAAGAG
>JBARCC010000390.1:0-9777 GCA_049793635.1 Maribacter sp.
CGGGTGTACCGATCGTATTTGCGATCAATAAAATGGATAAGCCGACGGCCAACCCAGAAAAGATTAAGGACGGGCTCGCCCAGATGAACCTTTTGGTGGAAGATTGGGGAGGTAAGATCCAATCGCATGACATTTCCGCGAAAACAGGGGCAGGGGTTAAAGAGCTTTTAGAGAAAGTATTGCTGGAGGCAGAAATATTGGAGTTGAAGGCAAATCCGAACAAACTAGCGACCGGTACAGTGGTAGAAGCTTTTCTTGATAAGGGGAAAGGATATGTGTCTACGATTTTAGTGCAGGCTGGGACATTGAGAATCGGCGACTATGTATTGGCCGGGACCACAAGCGGTAAGATAAAGGCGATGCAAGACGAACGGGGCAAAATTGTTAGTGAAGTAGGTCCTTCACGTCCTATTTCCATATTGGGATTAGACGGTGCGCCACAGGCAGGGGATAAATTCTACGTGCTGCAAGATGAACGGGAAGCGAAGCAAATCGCCTCAAGAAGATCACAGCTGCAACGTGAGCAGTCGGTACGAACACAACGCCATATAACCTTAGATGAGATCGGAAGAAGAATCGCATTGGGCGAATTTAAGGAGCTGAACATCATTCTTAAAGGAGATGTGGACGGTTCGGTAGAGGCCTTGACCGATTCGTTCCAGAAACTCTCTACAGATGAAATACAGGTGAACATCATCCATAAAGCGGTAGGACCGATAACGGAGTCTGATGTACTGCTGGCTTCCGCTTCTGATGCGGTAATCATCGGGTTTAACGTACGGCCTATGGGGAATGCAAAATCGATCGCTGAAAAAGAGGAGATCGATATTCGTATGTATTCCATCATTTACGATGCCATCAATGATTTGAAGGATGCGATGGAAGGCATGTTGTCTCCGGTGATGAAAGAGGAAATTTCTGGAACTGCCGAAGTAAGGGAAACCTTTAAAATTTCTAAGATCGGAACGATTGCAGGGTGTATGGTCACCAGCGGTAAGCTGTTCAGGAACTCCAACATTCGTTTAATACGTGATGGGGTAGTCATTCATACGGGTACGCTATCTTCCTTAAAACGCTTTAAGGACGATGTAAAAGAGGTGGCGAAAGGCTATGATTGCGGACTTCAGGTAAAGGGTTACAACGAAATCGAGGAAGGTGATATCGTGGAAGCATTCCAAGAGGTAGCCGTGAAGAAGAAATTGAAATCTAAATAATAACTTGATTCCTTATGGAATTTGAATAAAAAAATCGGCCTATTTGGCCGATTTTTTAGGTTTTAAGAGCATTGCATTGGGGTACTTGATGCGCACTTCGTTGAATTTACGTTCGGCATCCAATTTGGAAGTAAACCGACCTACACGAACCCGATATGTCGGCGAATCAAAGTCTATTTTAGAGGGTAATTCCGGAAAATCCTGCTCCACGTTCGCCTTTATATTTTGTGCTTTGGCGTAGTCGCCAAAACCAACCTGTATGCGATAAAAATCACTGTTGCTTAACGAGGATTTGTAGATTTCGAGCAATCTGTCTATTTTTTCGTCTTGTTGAATGTTGAGCCTGGCCCCTTGTGAGTGCCCAAAATGGCTTAAACATACGACAAGTACTATGGTCATTACTATTTTCATACCTCGAATTTTAGTATTATTTTCAATCACCACAAAAGTAAATTATTAAGGATCAAACAAATAAAACAGACCTTATTTAGATTATTTCTAAATTGTAAATTATCGATACATTATCGTTTTTCAAATCAAAGTGTATGTCGTATTTTTGTACCCGATTTAGGAGATTATGTTAACATACGTTGTGATGCTAAAACCCTTGATCTTGTTAAGATTCCGATAGAAATATTCGATATATGAAAAAGGTTCCATACCGAAATCAGTTTTATAAAATACTAGGTCTTTCCCTTATTAGTTTTATGCTTTTTTCTGTTTCACTGGTGGCTCAAGAAGCTACTGCTGAGGCGGAGACTACCGTGGAGGCAGAGGCTGCTCCGGCTGAATCGGCAAGTGCTGGGGATGCGGCTAAGGGAAAATCATTGTTTAATCAGAACTGTGCCGCGTGTCACGCGCTCAATCGAAAAATGACCGGTCCGGCATTGGCGAACGTGGAATCGCGTTTGGCCGAGGAAGAGGGGTTAGGTAAGGATTGGCTGTACAAGTGGATCAGGAACAACCAAAGCTTGATAAAGTCTGGGGATGCCTACGCGAATGAAGTCTACGCAGAGTACAATCAAGCGGCGATGACGGCTTTCCCAACGCTTTCAGACGAAGATATTGATAATATTTTGGCCTATACCGCCGCACCGCCTCCAGCGGCGGCGACGGCTCCCGCAGGAGCGGAGGCCGTGGCTACTACCGCAGTGGCTGCCGGGGGAGTTTCCAATGAATTGATTCTTGGAACCTTGGTGCTGATTTTTGGATTGTTGGTCGCAATGTTATTCTTGGTCAATAGAACCTTGCAGAACATAGCTTTGGCGAACGGAGTTTCGGTCGAGAAGGAAAAATCGGAAAAAAGAACGCCTATCTGGAAAGCTTTTGCCCAAAACCAATTTTTGGTTTTGGTGACCGCTATCTTCTTTCTACTAGGAAGTGCCTACTTTGCCTATGGGTGGATGATGCAGGTTGGGGTGGATCAAGGGTACATGCCCATACAGCCTATTCATTACTCGCATAAAATACATGCAGGTGCGAATAAGATTGAGTGTAAGTATTGCCATTCTTCCGCCAGGGTTTCGAAACATTCGGGCATACCTAGTTTGAATGTATGTATGAATTGCCATAAATCCATTTATGAATATACAGGGAATCCTGAAGGACCTACCCAAGAGGATTTGGAGAATGGGTACACCAATGAATTCTACACGGGAGAAATCAAAAAATTATATAAAGCGGTAGGCTGGGACGAGACAGAGCAAAAATATACAGGTGAAAGTCAGCCTGTAGAATGGGTGCGTATCCACAATTTGCCTGATTTCGCTTATTTCAACCACTCCCAACACGTTACGGTCGCTGGTATCGAATGTCAGACGTGTCATGGACCTGTTGAAGAGATGGAGATTATGTATCAATATTCGTCATTGACCATGGGCTGGTGTATCAATTGTCACCGTGAGACCAATGTTAAGGTCGAAGGCAACGCCTATTATGAAAAAATACACGCTGAGCTTTCCAAAAAGTATGGTGTTGACAATTTAACGGCCGCGCAATTGGGTGGGCTGGAATGTGGAAAGTGTCACTATTAATAATTATTTAAAGAAGCTAATTACAGAATATACGTATGGCATCAAACAAAAAATATTGGAAAAACGAAGCGGAGTTAAATCCTAACGATTCCATTGTTGAGGCACTAAGGCAGAATGAATTTGTAGAGCAGATTCCGGTTGATGATTTCTTGGGTGACAAGGAAACCTTGTCCTCCACCAATACGAACCGAAGAGATTTCTTGAAATATGTTGGGTTCAGTACTGCTGCCGCTTCTCTGGCCGCTTGTGAGGGTCCGGTCATAAAATCGATTCCTTACGTAGTTCTTCCCGAAAACATTGTGCCCGGGGTAGCGAACTTTTACGCTACCACCATCGCAAATGGATATGATTTTGCCAGCGTATTGATCAAAACACGTGAAGGGCGGCCCATTAAAGTGGAAAACAACACCATGGCGAAAGTCGGAGGGGGTGCCAACGCTAGGGTGCAAGCTTCCGTACTATCCTTATATGACAGTACGAGACTTCAAGGGCCTATGGCCAACGGGGAGCCTGTAGAGTGGGATGTGTTAAACGCAACTGTAAAATCTAAACTGGGGGCGTTGAAAGGGTCCTCAAAAAAAATAGCCTTACTTACGCAGACGTATGCTAGTCCTTCAACGGACCGCTTGATTTCTGCATTAACGACTGAAAACGAAAATGCGATACACGTCACCTATGATGCAATATCGCAGGATGCTGCGTTAACAGCGTTTGAAAGTAGGTACGGGGAACGTGCTTTTGCGGATTACGATTTTGAAAAGGCAGGCTTGATCGTTTCCTTCGGGGCAGATTTCTTGGCCGATTGGCAAGGAGGGGGTTACGATTCAGGATATTCTAAGGGTAGGATACCAAAAAACGGGAAAATGTCTAGGCACGTACAGCTGGAGGCGAATATGTCTTTAACCGGAGCGAATGCCGATAAGCGTATTGCGTTGAAGCCAAGTGCCCAAAAGGTGGTATTGGCGAAATTGTATGGAAAACTGAACGGTACGTCCGTTGGTGGGAATACGTCGGAGTATGATACAGTGGTCGATATGATCGCTGCGGAAATAAAAATGGCAGGTCCTGAAGCGGTAGTAGTTACGGGTCTGGACGATGTGAATGCACAGGCGGTAGTGTTGGCGATTAACGAAATGTTATCGAGCAAGGCGTTCGATGCTGCTGCTCCTAGGTATACCAGGCAAGGGAATGTCAAGGCTGTAAATGCGTTGATGGCCGATATGAAGGCGGGGCGCGTAGGTGCCTTGATCATGGATGGTGTGAATCCGTTATATTCCTTGCCAAATGCTGAAGAATTTAAGGAAGCACTGGGTAAAGTAGACCTTACCGTCGCTTTTTCTACCAATTGGAACGAGACTACGGAGGCCGTGCAATACGTCGGGGCCGCGAATCATTACCTAGAATCCTGGGGAGATACCCAAATCAAAAAGGGGCATTACAGTCTAATGCAACCTACCATAAAGGAATTGTTCGACACCAAACAAATGCAGTCCGCACTATTGGAGTGGATGGGAAGTGACAAAAGCTATTACGATTTTATAAAAGAGACGTGGACAACTTCTATCTTGAACGGTGCGAAGTGGAACCAAGCGTTGCAAGACGGGGTGTTTGCTTCAAGTTCACCGTCCATTGATTCGGGGGACAAGACTGATGCTACGGTTCAGACGGACGACACCGCAACGATGGTTCAGGCGATGCCCATTGCATCCGCGATTCGAAGTTTGGCCAATACCACCGGTGATGGCATGGAATTGACCTTGTACTCCAAAGTGGGTATGGGAGATGGGCAGCAGGCCAATAACCCTTGGTTACAGGAATTCCCCGATCCGATTACGAGGGTATCTTGGGATAATTATGCGACCCTGTCCAAAACGGATGCGGAAGCCCTTGGAGTGGAAAACGTAAATGTGGCCAATGGTGGCATGGACGGTAATTATGTAAAATTAACCGTTGACGGCGTTGTTCTGGATAAAGTCCCCGTGGTGGTTCAGCCAGGGCAGGCGAGAGGAACCGTTGGTTTGTCTTTTGGGTACGGTAAGAAAATAGGATTGAAAGAGGATATGCAAACTGGTGTGAATGCCTTTTTGTTATACAATGGCTTTAATGCCAACCAGTCCGTAAGCGTAGAGAAAGCAGCGGGCAATCATGAATTTGCCTGTATACAGTTGCATAAGACATTAATGGGTAGGGGTGATATCATCAAGGAAACTACCTTGGAGATATTCAATTCTAAAGACCATGCAGATTGGAACGTGGTACCCATGGTTTCTTTGGATCATCAAGAAGTTCCTGCGACTACGGTCGATTTATGGGCAGGTTTTGATAGGTCTATAGGGCACCATTTCAACATGTCCATCGATTTGAACGCCTGCACCGGATGTGGGGCTTGCGTGATAGCCTGCCATGCAGAAAATAATGTTCCCGTCGTAGGTAAAGCTGAAGTACGGAAATCTAGGGATATGCATTGGTTGCGTATCGATAGATACTATTCTTCGGAGGAAACCTTTGCGGAAGACGATACCAAGAAAGAAGAGTTCGATGGATTAACGGGTGATCGTGGTTCGTTAAGCGGTTTTGGCGAGTTGGAAGATCCTTCTGAAAACCCTCAGGTAGCTTTTCAGCCGGTAATGTGTCAACATTGTAACCATGCTCCATGTGAAACGGTTTGTCCGGTAGCGGCAACCTCCCATGGGAGACAAGGTCAGAATCAAATGGCATATAACCGATGTGTGGGTACTCGCTATTGTGCGAACAACTGTCCCTATAAAGTACGTAGGTTCAACTGGTTCCTGTACAATAACAATGATGAGTTCGATTTTCATATGAATAACGATTTGGGTAAAATGGTATTGAACCCAGATGTGAACGTTCGATCACGGGGCGTTATCGAAAAATGTTCCATGTGTATTCAAAAAACACAGAAAACGATTTTGGACGCTAAAAGGGATGGTCGACTTATTGAGGATGGGGAGTTTCAAACGGCTTGTTCATCAGCATGCAGTAACGGTGCTATCGTGTTCGGAGATGTGAACGACGAAAAGAGTAAAGTATCAGCGTTGGTGGAAAGTGACAGAATGTACCATTTGTTAGAGCATGTAGGAACCAAACCAAACGTATTCTACCATGTTAAGGTAAGGAATACAACAGAAGCATAAACAATACTAGAAAGTAATCATAACAGAAATCTATGGCGTCGCATTACGAAGCACCTATACGAAAACCCCTAGTCATTGGAGATAAAGGCTACCACGATGTAACTGTGGATATAGCCGCTCCCGTTGAAGGAAGAGCAAACAAGCACTGGTGGATAGTTTTTTCCATCGCGTTGATTGCATTCTTGTGGGGAGTTGGCTGTATTATTTATACTATTTCCACGGGTATCGGTACTTGGGGTCTTAACAAGACTGTAAACTGGGCTTGGGATATCACCAACTTCGTTTGGTGGGTGGGAATTGGTCATGCGGGTACCTTGATTTCAGCGGTATTATTGCTATTTCGTCAGAAATGGAGAATGGCCATTAACCGATCTGCCGAAGCAATGACCATATTTTCGGTAATTCAAGCAGGTCTGTTTCCGATCATACACATGGGTCGCCCTTGGTTGGCGTTTTGGGTACTGCCTATTCCGAACCAATTCGGTTCGCTATGGGTGAATTTCAACTCCCCTTTGCTGTGGGACGTATTTGCGATATCGACGTATCTATCGGTTTCATTGGTATTTTGGTGGACAGGTTTACTGCCTGATTTTGCGATGATCCGTGATAGGGCGGTTTTGCCTTTTCAGAAAAAAATCTACGGTCTATTAAGTTTTGGATGGAGCGGTCGTGCCAAAGATTGGCAACGGTTCGAAGAGGTATCTTTGGTACTTGCCGGTTTGGCAACTCCCCTTGTACTTTCTGTGCATACCATCGTATCCTTTGACTTTGCTACTTCGGTCATACCGGGTTGGCATACCACCATCTTCCCTCCTTACTTTGTCGCGGGGGCGATCTTCTCTGGTTTTGCGATGGTGAACACGTTGTTGATCATCATGCGAAAGGTGTGTCACTTAGAAAACTATATCACCATTCAACATATCGAATTGATGAACATTGTCATTATGCTCACGGGTTCTATCGTAGGTTGCGCCTACATTACAGAGTTGTTCATGGCTTGGTATTCAGGGGTGGAATACGAACAGTATGCGTTCTTGAACAGAGCTACAGGCCCTTACTGGTGGGCGTATTGGTCTATGATGACCTGTAATGTGTTCTCTCCCCAATTTATGTGGTTCAAGAGATTAAGAACCAGTATCATGTTCTCGTTCTTTATTTCGATTGTGGTAAATATCGGAATGTGGTTCGAACGCTTTGTGATCATCGTAACTTCGTTACATAGGGATTACCTTCCGTCTTCGTGGACCCTGTTCTCGCCTACTTTCGTGGATATCGGGATATTCATCGGGACCATCGGTTTCTTTTTTGTTCTTTTTCTGTTATACGCAAGAACGTTTCCTGTCATCGCACAGGCAGAGGTAAAATCGATTTTGAAGGCTTCCGGAGAGAAATACAAGACCTTACGGGATGCTGGAAAACCGTTGTATCAAATCACGAAGATGAGAGCCGATGTAAGACCTTCTATTACAGACGACGTTTTGATGGGTGAAGTGGTGCCAGCCAAAGGAGATAAAGTTGGAGTTTCCGACTTGTTGAGTGCCGTAGGAACTTTTGATCCGGTCAGGGAAAAGGCAGATAATCTTAAAAAGATAAAGGGTATAGGACCTCAAATGGAGGCTACCCTAAATCAGATCGGAATCTTTACGTTCGCACAGGTAGGTAGAATGACCGAAAGGGAATACAACCTATTGGATACCATCACCGGTTCTTTTCCAGGTAGGGCGCAACGTGACGATTGGGCAGGGCAGGCAATTATTTTATTAAATAACAAAAGATAATTATGGCATCTAAAGTGATACATGCTTTTTACGACGATGATGATATTTTGATGCTTGCCGTGAAAAGGGTAAAAGCTGCAAAACATCATATTGAAGAAGTGTATTGTCCTTTTCCGGTACACGGGTTGGACAAAGCGATGGGCTTGGCTCCGACCAGGTTGGCCATTACCTCTTTCATCTATGGTTGTATCGGGTTGACCGTGGCGGTAGTGATGATGAATTATATTATGATCGAAGATTGGCCTCAAGATATTGGGGGGAAACCAAGTTTTAGCTACATAGAGAATATGCCGGCGTTCGTGCCGATTATGTTCGAGCTCACCGTTTTCTTCGCTGCGCATTTAATGGTCATCACTTTTTATTTGAGAAGTAGGTTATGGCCTTTTAAAAAAGCGGAAAACCCCGATGTAAGAACAACGGATGACCATTTTCTTATGGAAATCGAAATCCACGATAACGAGCAAGAATTAAAAGATTTATTGATTGATACTGGCGCGGTAGAAATCAATATTTCAGAAAAAAACAGTCATTAAGTATGAACAGTTTTAATAGAATAGTTTTTTTACTGGTTTTGGTTGGGCTGGTTGTTTCTTGTAGTGACAAGAACAGTCGTAATTATCAGTATATGCCGAATATGTACGAACCTGTAGGTTATGAGACCTATGGAGAGGCAGATTTTCTACCTAACGCATCAGAGGCCTTGTACCCACCGGCCAATACCATAAATAGAGGCTGGTTGCCTTATGAATTCGAAAATTCTCCCGAGGGAAAAGAGTTGGCTCGGTTGAATACCAGTCCGTTGGATTCTATAAATAAGGAAGATAATTTGGCCAATGGGGGTCAACTATACACCATATATTGTGCTATTTGTCATGGGGACAAAGGTAATGGTATGGGCGTTTTAGTACAGCGGGAAAAAATATTGGGGGTGCCCAGTTATGATGATGCAGTACGGAATATAAATGTCGGTACTACCTTCCACACCTTAGAATATGGTTTAAATTCCATGGGGTCGTACGCTTCACAAATGAATACGAAAGAGATGTGGCAAGTTTCGGAATATGTAATGAAATTGAAACAAGATTTAACCAAATAATAGGTAAACAACACTATGTATACGTTTTCAAATAGACTAAAAATAGGTTCGATTATTCTAATGGCTGTCGGGCTATTGGGCATTATTGGTGGTTTTGTGATGGCTCCGGGGACAATCGAAGAAGCTAAAGCTATGGTGGCTAGCCATGATGAAGATGGGCATGGTGAAGAAGCTACACATGCATCGGATGAAAGTCATGCAATGGCAGATGCGCATGGAGAGGAACATGGGGTTTCCCATGATCAACACCTGTTGGATCAATTGCAGAACAAGCCTTGGGCAGCACTTTATGTGGCCGCTTTTTTCTTTTTCATGATTGCCTTAGGGGTACTAGCTTTTTATGCGATACAACGTGCAGCACAAGCAGGTTGGTCCCCCTTGCTGTTTAGGGTAATGGAAGGGATTACCTCTTACCTCGTACCGGGCGGTATCATCGTTTTCGTTATTTTATTACTTTCCGTGTTGCATATGAACCACTTGTTCATTTGGATGGATGCGGAT
>JBARCC010000391.1:0-1743 GCA_049793635.1 Maribacter sp.
GCGAATCTGTTGCAAGATGTGAGCCATGCGACCGATAAAATTTTGCAGTACCGCCCTGAGTGGTTAGAGGGCAAGGATGTTTTGGAGGTTCAAAAAGGGGTGTTGAAAGAAAACGATAGTCGATTGAACACGGCGTTGCGTATAGCCTTGACTTCCAATTTACCGGTTCATATCAACGTACCCTTAGAAGAACCACTCTACAACACGGTATTGGAAGCTACCGTAACACCCAATATTTTACCAGTTCACCACCCCCCATTGAAACTATGTTCCCTATCCTCACAGAAGAAAATTTGGCAAGGCGCAAAACGTAAAATGATTTTGGTAGGGGTAAGCGCTCCCGATAGGGTCGAGAAGCAATTTCTCGAAGATTTGGCAAATGACCCCAGCGTACTGGTGTTTACCGAAACCACGTCAAATGTATACCATCCGCATTTTTTCAATAGTATCGATTCCATCATCGCACCGATAGAAATGCATGAAAACCGAGCCGAGCAGTTCGAAGATTTGCGGCCCGATGTATTGGTTACGTTTGGTGGACTCATCGTATCAAAAAAAATCAAGGCTTTTCTTCGCGCTTACGCGCCAAAACACCATTGGCATATTGGTGGTGAGCGTGCTAACGATACCTTTTTCTGTTTGGACCAACACATTAAGTTACCGGTCGATGCCTTCTTTAACGCCATGTCTAGTGTAGTTCAGGCAGTCGACAGCGATTATTATAGCCATTGGAACCAAGTAAGGCAGAACTATCTCGCAAAACGAACAGTGTATTTGGAAAATATTCCGTTTTCGGATTTTACCGTGTATGAACATGTCTTCACTCACATTCCTGAAAACTACCAGTTACAACTAGCCAATAGCTCTGCGGTTAGGTATGCACAGTTGTTCGAGTTAGACCCTACATTGAACGTTTTTTGCAACCGGGGTACCAGTGGTATCGATGGTAGTATGTCCACCGCTATAGGGGCTTCTTTAATCCATAAGGCACCGACCGTATTCATTACCGGAGACCTTAGCTTTTTTTATGACAGCAACGCGTTATGGAATAATTACCTACGCCCAGATTTTAGGATTATTCTCATCAACAATGGGGGCGGTGGCATTTTTAGGATTTTACCGGGCAAAGAGGAATCCCACAATTTTAAGACCTTCTTTGAAACCCGTCATGGGTTAACTGCCGAAAACCTATGCACGATGTTCAAATTCGAGTATGCGGCAATCGGTACTTCTGAGGAACTTGTGGAAGGTATGAAGGGTTTTTATGAAAATTCTGCGGCACCCAAGCTTTTGGAAGTTATGACCCCAACATTATTAAACGATAAAATTTTGATGGATTATTTTCGTTTCATATCTTAGAAGCATAAACCATTAATAATAAGACACTAAACATGAGTAAAAGAGACGAATTAATTGAAAAATACGCTGCGGACATCAAGGATAAATTTGGTGAAAGCGCGGATATGGATTTGCTTAAAAAGGTTACCGTGGGTATTGGGCCTTCAATTTACACTCTAGATGCTTCAAAAGTCTCCGGTGGGGACCAGAAGGAAATGGAAACCGTAAAGAACAATTACTTAGTAAAAAAATTAGGTCTTAAAGATGGTCCTGAGTTGATGACAGCGGTAAAGTCGGTCATGGACAAATACGGTGCATCGAATAAAAACAAACACAGAGCGGTAGTCTACTACATGCTATGTAAACATTTTATAAAAGCTTCCGTATATAAATAGAGCCTTAAAA
>JBARCC010000392.1:0-1840 GCA_049793635.1 Maribacter sp.
AAGTAGTATTCCGGGGAATTCATGAATCCGCTATCCATCAAAAGACGCTTTACATGGTGCTCTTTGATGTCTCCCTGCTTCCAGGCATTTTGAAGTACCCACGCCTCTGGAAAAACCCTAGCGTTCAAGAACTCTTTGGCTTGGTGTACGGCTTCTTTGAAAGGAAGATTTTCGTATCCCGATAGCGGGTTGGAGGTCACGAACGAGTATAGGGGCCACGTTTTTCCGATTACGTTGGAAGCTTCCAGAATACTGTTCTGTAGATGTTGGTTGCTCATGATCAATTGGATTTGTAGTGTAAGATTGATTTTTTAAAGGGTTGTGACAGATTCATCAAGTGTACGTAAAGCCAGGGAATCTTGCGGTAGACCCCTAATTTCATAACGAAGAATCCGATGAGGAATATAATTCCGAAAACGATTTGCAAGGTGGATAAGGGCATAGGTACGGCAATCATCGGCATATCGGACATCAATACGGTTACTCCGGTATAAAGAAGTGCGTAAACGCTTATCCCTGAAAAAAAGAGAACGGGTGGTAGCAATACCTTCTGAATGGTGGACAGACTTTTTTCCTTCACGATGTTATAGGTAATCTGCCCTACGGTAATGGCAACGATCAGGGTCAAGAAAATACTGCTGTCCAGATCGGCTCCCTTTCCGGTAAACCATGAAAAGAGCACTGCCCCAAGCACTCCAAATAGGAGCACTACGAAGGCTTGAAGGGGCTGAATGCTGAGGTGTACAGGTCTCTGAGGTTTCGTTTGCGCAATTTCTTCCCCAGAAGCCAAGAACAAATAGGCTTTGTAAAACCCATGAAGGATCAAGTGTACCACGGCCGCGTTAAAGAAACCAAGGCCACATTGCATGATCATAAACCCCATTTGCGCAATGGTCGAACAGGCCAACTTTTGTTTGACGTTCACTTGCAAAAGTTTGGTAAACTGGGCGATGATCGCCGTAAGACCGCCAATGATCAATAATAGGTCAAGCGTATTGCTGGTAAATAATAGCGTTGAGAACAAGGCCAGTAAAATTCCTGAACCGTTTACGAACCCGGCGTGCATAAGGGCAGATGCAGGGGTAGGAGAGGTCATTGCGGACAGCAACCAGCGATGAAAAGGGTAAATTGCAGATTGTATGATGGCCGCTAGAATGATACACAGCGCCGCTACAAAAAGGGTGGGCGCAGACAGATAGGGAATGGCGGCAATGATACCCCGCATGGTAAAATCATCACTTTTAAAAGCCAACACGAGCAGGCCTGCACTTAAAACAAGCGTACCTGCCAAAAAGTAACGTTGGGTGAACTTCAGGGCTTCACGGGCTTCTCCCCACTCCGAATCTACCCCGATCAAACGGGACATACAAAGTCCCATCAGCATCCAGCTCACTATAAAGAGAATGACGTGGTTTGCCATGACCAGTGTCATAACGGACAAGGTAAAGCCGAGACATAGCCACATGAATCTTTTGGCATACCTGAATCCGTCGAGGTAATTTTTTGCGTAGCTGCTTACTATGGCACTAAAAAAGGTGACGGTCGACCAAATGAGTATCGTAAAGCCATCAATTCTCAAAAGGTTTCCTTGAAACCATTGCGGTAGCTCGGGATAAAAAAAGAGTAGGTAAAGTAGGTTTGCCGTGAACATGGTCCAGAGCAGGGGCGTGAGCAGGTTGGTTATTGAAAATCGGGTGTCGCTGTTTTGAAGTGCGGGTAGCGTGTTTTCTTGTGTGGTGTTTTCAAGAATCATTATACTGGTTTTGGTAGTGTTTTAATGGGATACAGGATATACATCCACATTTATCTTTGAAAGTTCAATTTTTTTAAGAGATACCTT
>JBARCC010000393.1:0-9023 GCA_049793635.1 Maribacter sp.
TCGGATTTTGACGGTACCACCATCACCTATAAAAATGGGGATACCGAAACCTGTGGAATGCTGATTTGGGGAGCAGGGGTATCTGGTGCATTGATCAACGGACTGAAAGAGGAGGTGATTCACAGAAGCAAATACATCGTAGATGGTTTTTGTAGGATAAAAGGGTATACCGATATTTTTGCAATTGGGGATATTTCGTATTTTACCGATGCTGAGAACGAGGAAGGCCTTCCAGGTGTGGCACAACCTGCCATTCAACAAGGAAAATACGTGGCTAAACTCATATCGAAACGTGAGAAGCAAAAAAAAGATACCGTAGATGTCAGCAACGAGAAACCGTTCAGCTATTTTGACAAGGGAAGCCTGGCCACTATAGGTCGGAATAAAGCGGTAGCCGATTTACCTGGAGGATTGAAATTTTCGGGTTTTATTGCCTGGATACTATGGGCGGGCGTGCACCTCTTCTACTTGAACGGATTACGCAACCGGCTGCTCACCTTTCTCAACTGGGTGATGAACTATTTCAACTATCAAAACAAGGTGCGATTGATTATTAATCCCAGCTTAAAACCCGACGATACCCTTGCCAAAGAGTTTGCGGAAGTGAACGAGAGCGGAGGTTAAATTATTGTTCTTATATCTTAAGAACTTTAGCCTATCGGAAGTTCGATTTGGGTCAAAGAAACACAATCCTTACGGGCCCTCTAATATTACTTGCGGAATAATCTTTTAAATCCTTTGAACACCAAAAGCACCAAAAAGCCGGCAAGAAGGCCCACCCCGAATTCTACGAGCATACTTGGAACATTGGGCAAAAGGTGATGTAAGAATGGAAGGTTATGCACGAAAATACCTCCGGCGACCAGAAGTAAGGCAATCGTACCGATAACGGACAATGATTTGATGACTACGGGAAGTGCGTTGACAAAAAACCTGCCTATTTTATCAGAAATACTATGCTCCTCTTCGTTGTAATCGATCAGTTTGGTACCGAACTCGTCCATCCGAACAATTAGGGCAACGATACCGTATACCCCAACGGTCGCCAAAAGTGCGATGATGGACACGACCATGATCTGAGAGACCAGAGGCTCGTTCAAAACGGTGCCCAAGGCAATGATGACGATTTCTACGGATAAAATAAAATCGGTAAGGATAGCCGACTTTATTTTAGCTTTCTCCATTTCAAGGATTTCCGCCTCGGTCGGTACTTTTTCGCTGATGGCAACCGTTGCATGGGCATGCGGCACAAAGTATTCGTATATTTTTTCTGCCCCCTCAAACGCAAGGTAAAGTCCCCCTAAAACAAGCACGACGGTTACCGCCCAGGGCAAAAAGGCACTCAATAAGAACGCGACGGGTAAAATAATGAGCTTATTAAGCAAAGAGCCCTTGGTAATCGCCCACAGTACAGGAAGTTCTCGATTGGATACAAATCCGGAGGCTTTTTCGGCATTTACCGCCAAATCGTCCCCCAGGATACCCGCGGTCTTTTTTGTAGCGATTTTGCTCATCGCCGCCACGTCATCCAACAACGCGGCTACGTCGTCTAGCACCGCAAAAAATCCTGAAGCCATATTCTTAATTTGGTCTAAAATTAATCGAAGACGGGCACATAGTAAAATGCAATCGGTAGAATTGCTACCTCGACCCGAAATAAAAAATGTATCGTTACCGACTATCGTCAAGCCAAGATTTGAGGGAAAACGCCAGAAAACCGTCCCTAAAGCCTTGGGGAGTATACTTTACACTACCCGAGGTTGCGGCAAAATAATTCCGACCTATTCTCTAAACTCTTCGGTGCAAGAAAAAGCTACCTTCGAAACCCATCAGTGTCATTGAGGATGTTTTCAGCATTAAATCATATCCTCTACCCCTACGGCAAACATTTTCCGAATCCTGTTGTATTTGCTTTCATCTTTTCGAAAACCCAAGATGTTCAAGGTTTGGGAATACGTTTAACCACCAGACTTTGAAAACCACTGCACGTACTATAGAAACGGACAAACCTACACGCTATTTAAATCTTGTAATACCGTATTTATCAAGGCAAGAATACCCTACCCACGCGCGGTTCAGTGTACGGCAAAGTATCTGTTTTTCATGGCGATAATCCGCATATCGCAATCGATATTGGATTGAAAAACTAACGATTTTAACCCGTAACGGAGTACACAAATCCGTCAAAATTTGTTAGTAATCGTTTCATTACTACCATATTTTCCCAATAACGTTAATAATTTTGTGGTGAGGTTATTAATTTTATAAAAAAACAATTATGCTCGGATTGAACGAGGACAGTCCATTGGAGATGTTAAGGCAATTTGCAGTGTATTTTAATGGAGACCTGACCGAAAATTTTGGTGCCGCCAAATTGATGGTGGACAATAAAATGGGGAAGGGCAGTATACGCCTGTACGAATTAAATCCGGGACTTACCGCTTGGGTGTACAACATCAAATTGTCTAATGACCTTGTCATCAAAATGAGGTTTTCGGAAGACCGACCCTACTATTTTGGATATACCGTTTCTGGTAATCAACTGCAAAAATTTCCGTTTGAACAAGAGTATATGACCATTCGTCAAAATCAAAATTTCATTTTGATCAGCGAGCCGAATACCATGACTGAATGCATTATTCCCAAGGAAATACAATTTCAATGTTGCTATATTATCATCAACCCCCAGAAGATTGAAGACAACAATGTGATCATCAGGAGAAAATTACTTGACGACCTGCATGAAACATTTCATAACGAACCAAAGGCGCGACCTTATCGATACTTGGGAAATATTGATGTGAACACAGGAGCCTATACCGATGTTATAGTACATAATTCAAGGACCGATCTCGTAGGGCGGTTAACTACGGAAGGAGCGGTGTTGAACATGCTTGCCTCACAATTGGAGTCACACGATAAGGATTTGAACGAAGTAAGTTTTCAGTCGACTCTTTCCAAAGCGGAGCTCAGTAGAATAGCGGGGTTGGGCGATTATGTTTTGGAACATATTACCGAAAGCCCGAATATTCAACGTATAGCGAATTACCTTGCGCTTTCCCCAAAAAAAATTCAAGCCGGGATACGCTTTCTCTATGGATGTACCGCAAACGAGTACCTCACGAGGATTCGAATGGAGCATGCCAAGGAGCTCATGCATTCCACCGATGATACCATCTCGGAAATTTGTTATAAAATAGGACTTTCGAGCAGAAGTTATTTTTCAAAATTGTTCTCACAAAATTTTGGAATGCTACCTCGCGATTATAAAAAATCGTTCAAAGAGAACGATCTTCTTTTTGAAATCAGCTATCGATCTATTGTACATCCATCCATTACGGATAGAGATGTCGATAACTTTATTGCATTGGCCAGGGAGATGAACCCAAAATTTAATATTACCGGAAGCCTTATCTACCATGAAAAAGTGTTTTTTCAAATCATCGAAGGCCCAAGGGAACATGTGCTACAGTTGTACGAAAACATACTTGCCGATAAAAGACATTCAAACATTGTGGAAATGTGGAAAGGCTATAAGGTGAAACGTGATTTCGAAGAATGGGCTATGGCCACCATTACCGAAGACCATGAATTGGAAATTGGCATACAGGGCAATTCCAAGCAACTCGATCTGACCAAAGTGCTTGGAAACGTAGACAACAATTATATCGTTTCTGAAAAATTATGGAAAAGAGTACGCAATGTTCTGAAGACGGCCGGTAGTAACGCTGCTTGATACTACTCCGATACATACATCATTTTAAATCATTGAAATTGTTTTGATTGTCAAAGTATATGATGCCTAAAGAAGTCGTACATTTTAAAAAACCAATTTGCACCTACCGTAGACATAAAAGATGTGCAGCTTTTACCTCAAATCAGCCTCCCTTACCAAATTATCCCGTAACCATTAAGCGGCCGACGTCATCGCTGGCACTTATGCTTTTGGTGAGTGCCTTTTTGACATTAAGCCAAAATAAACCAGCCGCAGCGGTAGGTTTGCCTGAAAAATCTGCGAGTAGTAGTAGGTTTTTCTCAAATTGAGAGGCACTTTCCAGCGGATTTGAACTGTGATTGTAAAAGGCCATTTCCCACGTCGGGAATATCCGTTCCAAACAACTCCCCTCCCATACGAGGGAGACATTTAGGTGCCTGGCATCGGTTTGGATTTTATCGTACATGGCAAACACCCCTTCACGCACCCCTTCGATAATCTGCACGAATACACCCTTATGAAATACTAAACATCCGGTAATTTCCGAACGCTGATTGTTTGCTTGAGCCACTGCTAAAATATCCGAAATTTCCTTACTCGAAATATCGGGTCTTGCCATGGAAGTATAGGTAAGTTGATGCATTTTGGAGCTTTATCCCAAAATTAGCCATTACCAAATGCGGCGGATGTCAATAAAAGGTAAATTAATAACGTTTTAAGGCATTCTAAGGCTGATAATGCCCTACGTAACCAAACGAATACCATGACAACTTAGGTGTCGACGGCATTTAAAACCAAACGAACACCAAGCGCACTTTAACCTTCTACCTTATTTTCCTGATTCCCATCCATCAAAAAGGCATGGATATTTTTAAAAGTGACTTCAGCGATTTGGGTCAAGGCGGTCTCGGTCAAAAAAGCTTGATGTGCGGTTACGATAACATTCTTAAAGGTCAACAGGCGTGCAAAAACATCATCTTTAAATACCTCGTTAGAATGATCTTCATAGAAAAAATGATCTTCTCGTTCGTAAACGTCCATACCGAAACCTCCCAATTTTTCTTCCTTGAGGGCCTCCACGACCGCTTTGGTGTCCACCAATTTACCTCGGCCCGCATTGATTAAAATAGCGCTAGGCCTTATCTTGCTCAACGCCTTTTTATCGATAATGTATTCCGTTTCGTCGGTTAAGGGTAAGTGTACCGAAATGATATCGCATTCCGACAATACTTGATCCAGAGCAACGTAGGTGACATCGTATTTTTTCTTAAAGTTGTTATCCTCCTCTATATCGTACACCAACACACGCACATCAAAACCACTTAACAGCTTCACTAGCGCCTTACCTATTGTACCGGTACCCACGATACCGATGGTTTTTCCTGTAATCTCCGAACCTACCAATCCGTTTAGCGAGAAATTATATCCGCGTATGCGCTCATAAGAAGGTATTAGTTTTCGAAGCAGTGCCAACATAAGGCCCAAAGCATGTTCCGCAATGGCCTGGGGCGAGTATTCGGGTACATTTGAAACCTTGATACCCTTTTTGCTAGCGAGTTTGACATCAATATGGTTAAATCCTGCAGACCGTGTAGTGACGAACGAAATCCCGTTCTTTTTCATATAATCGACGATTTCCTTATCCACAACATCACTTGAAAATACGGAGATGGCCGATAGTTTACCAGCCGATTTTAAATTTTCCAACGTTAAATTTTCTTCAATGAACACCAGCTCAAAACGTGTATCGTTTGCTTTTTTCAAGTAGGGAACTTCGAATTTATGGGCACTGAATAGGGCTACTCTGTGTGTATCTGGCATAACGATTTTATTCTGTTTTATTAATGTATATACGTTTAAATTCACGAGGTTAATATAGCACCCGCTTTAAGTTCATGTTTTGCGCGTGAAGGCTATAACCCACATCGGGTGTATGTCTTGCTCCTTAGGAATCTATATCAATCTTACCATTCTCAATTCTTTTTAGTTCTTGGGCTACGCTGGGTAGACGAGGTCTACGACTAAAATTGCCTTTATCGAAATGCAAAAGGCCTCCCAAGGCACCCCAATATAAGATTTGCCCTCATCAACATTTAATTTATCCCAAATAATAAAGGCCTCATTCAATCATCGGAAATAAGCATATCTTCGTTTTGAACAGATTGGGTTAAATCTGTGGTAAAGCATTAGGCATGAGCACCAAGCAACTTCTTGTATTTTTGGCGGATGACGACGCCGATGATCGTCAGTTTTTCAAGGAAGCACTTGAGGGTTTGGCATTCCATGCTCAAGTATCAAGTTTTGAGAACGGCGTTGAGTTAATGGCCAATCTTTTGGACACCCAATCGGTGTTGCCCGATTTTATATTCCTAGACCTGAATATGCCGATGATGACGGGGGAAGAATGCCTAAACGATATTAAAAACGAACCCTCTCTTTCCCATCTTCCGATCATTATCTATTCTACCTCTTTTTCGGAGGTCGAGGCTAAACGACTGCATCAAAAAGGAGCGAACCGGTATATTCAAAAACCAACCTCTTTTGCGTTATTGAAAACGTGCCTTGAGCGCTGTCTGGTATCCCTTTCAGATGATTTGCGCAACGAACCTTCAGATTCAGCGTTCTTGGTCTCCTAAGAATCCGTTATTCCAAGGTATCCCCTACAATACTATCCGCTCTGGTCTCTACCTCATCGGTTCTAGCGCGCTCTTTCGCCTTTTCCATGCTCTCGGCCTGAATGTCTTTCACATCCTCTAAGGGATCTTCTATAGATTCAACCTCTTTATTCTGCTCCCTGCAAGCATACACAGAAATGGTGAATGCCGTTAGCATGGCGATTAGATACTTATTTTTCATCTTAAACGTTTTTGTCATTTTGATAAAAATATTTCAGAATGTAAAAAACTAGGTGTTCAATCCCTTAAAATACTAACACGACCAATGGTCTTGCTCCGCATCCTTATGAACCGTACTAAGAACATCGAACCATGAACCCCAAGGGCAATTCCTCATTTTGATTTGACTTTAACCCGTTTGTAATATCCGTTTCTTTATTTTTGTGGCAATTCTATGCGCAAATCTACCGTGAACACATTTCAATGTTATCTATCATTGGCGTTCTTAATGGCATCCCTATCCACGCTCAGCTCACAAGAGCGTTATAAGGATAAAATTTTCAGGGATATTACCAAAACCACCTATACATATTCGGATACGCTTCAACTGGACTATTATTTTTCCCCCAAAGATAACCTGGACAAAAAACCATTGGTTTTGCTAATGCACGGTGGCGGGTTTGCCCAAGGAAAGCGTAATGGAGCACAAGAACAGAAATTCAGCATAGCACTGGCACAGAAAGGATATGGAGTCGTATCGATAAGTTATCGCTTAACCAGAAATACAAAATCCTTTGGTTGCGATGTTCCCGTTCAAGACAAAATAAAAACCTATCGCAGTGCCCTGACAGATTTACAAAAAGCCTTAAAATTTCTCAATTTTAAATCCGCCGATTTAAAATTGAACTTACAGCAAACCATACTTGCGGGCAGCAGTGCGGGCGCATCGACGATTTTGAACGCGCTTTTCCTAAAATCACACTACGCGCTAAAAGGCATCCCTTTCGACGATGTGAAATTTATTGGAGGCATCAGTTTATCGGGTGCCCTTTTGGATGTCGATTATTTTCGGACCTCTAGCCCTCTATCGCTGGTAATGCTGCATGGAGAAGTGGATAGGACATTGCACTTCTCCAAAGGTCCACATAGAAGTTGCGGACCTTCAAACGAAGGGTATTTACTATTGGATGGGCCGATGGAGATAACCAAAAAAATGAAAGAATCGGGAAACTCGTACCTGTGTGTCTCCGACCCCGAAGGAAACCACGACTGGGCCGATTTCGGATATCAATATACCGATATCATTACCGATTTTCTCTATAGGACCCTTGTTCTGAAAGAGCAATTACAATCGTTTCAGAACATCAAACATCTATCGACACCAGAACCCATGAAAAAATGAACTACTTAATAGAGCCACTGAGGTTTAGAATCAAGCCCGCTGCTCCACCAGAACCAAAACTTGCAGGCAGGCAGGCAAGAACTAGACGCTTTTTGTCTTTGCCCTGAACTCTTCATCAATCAAACCTCAGAACGCTGCACCCTAGGCAGAGACTCGTAGAACTCTTAAAATTAAAACAATCCAGATCATCCGTCAAATTGCACTACCCTTACCTATCCCAATATTTTCTAACCTAGTGGTACCCCGCTCCTACCCATTTTTACTGAACCCCGGATAACAGGTCATGCCCCCGTCCACGAAAATAGTGGTGCCGTTGATGTATTCAGATTCATCGGAGGCCAACCAGCTTGCCACGCTTCCGATATCTTCGGGAACGCCTATCCGCTTATACGGAATTAGTTTCAACATGTTTTCCTTGCCTTCCTTTGTACTCCATACGTCTTTATTGATGTCGGTCTTTACCGCACCGGGCGCAATGCTATTGCACCGAATTTTGTCCGGCGCATATTCTTGACAGATACTTTCCATTAACATGATGAGCGCACCTTTTGACGCTGCATAGTTCGCATGGCCCGCCCAAGGAATTACTTCGTGAACAGAGCTCATGTGAATAATTTTCCCCAACGATTTGGATACCTCTTTTCGCATACCGCGGCGCTTGAACTCTATAATGGCCTCTTTCGCGCATAAAAACTGACCTGTTAGATTTACATCGATGACTTTTTGCCAATCTTTCAGCGGCATTTCGTGTAACTTATGGTCTAGCTGAATTCCTGAATTGGCCACACACACATCTACGGTACCAAAGTGGGAAACCGTTTTTTTGAACATCCCCTTCACGTCATCTTCCTTGCTTACATCACATTGAATGGTAATAGCATCTCCACACGACGCATTTTTAGTAATCCAATCGGCGACTTCCTCGGCCTTTTCCTTTGAGCTTAGATAATTGATGATCACGTTCGCCCCTTCCTTCGCCATCGCCTTCGCGACCGCTTCCCCTATACCAGAACTTGAACCGGTGATGATACAGGTCTGACCTTCTAAGCGCTTATTCGGTTTTTGCATAACGTTTTTGTTTGGGGGCGTGTTAACACTACACCTAAAAAGGGATTTCCGTTGAGCGTTAACACGCCTTGATGAACGTTAAATGTATTTGAACCTTAATCAATTCCCTGACCCGATGACTAACAATATGGCTACAAATACCTAATTATGTCAAGGGATTGCCCGATATAGAACCCTTTTCTTATTTGTGTCAGTCTTTTCATCTTTACAGACAGCACAATAC
>JBARCC010000394.1:0-4056 GCA_049793635.1 Maribacter sp.
TACCCGCAGGGTCGTTATCGGAAATATCCTTTAATCTTGGGTTGCTTACCAATGCATTTTTGAGTTCGATCTTCGCCGCCTTCAATTCTTCTATATTGTTCCCCAATAAGGATACCGATACCGGAGATCCCCCGAAATTACCCCCTGAACCGTATATAAGGCTCTCTACACCGATGACAGGGCCGACCAATTCCTCGAGCCTACTGGTAATGAGTTCAGAAATGATTTCATCGGGACGTTCCTCTCCCGGTAAGAGATTGATATTCAGCTGTGCCGTAGATGAACCCGGCCCCAATTGCTTGATCATGTTTTCAAAGAGCACTTTTCCGGTTCCTTTTAAATACTGCTCTGTAAATTCTTGATTGACGATTTCTGCCTTTTCCTCTATCATGCTGATGATGGAGTCGGTAATTTTTTCGTTGGTCCCATTAGGCATCTGCAGCTCTATACCTACCCGGTCACTGGCGATTCTCGGGAAAAAGGCCGTTCTGATGATTCCGCCACCTACAGAACCTAAAGTGAGGATCAACGCAACGGCAAAAAAACTGAACGTCAGCATCTTATAGTTCATTGAAAACCGTAATAAAGGCGTGTATAATTTATTCCGCATCCAGGTCATCAAGCGGTCCCCAAACTCATTGATCACCCTAAGTTTTGCAAACGCCTTCGCTATCCCCTGTTTCGGACCCTCGTCCAAGGGCTGCAACGCTTTTGAATGCGCCAAATGCGCGGGCAAAATAATCAAGGCCTCAACCAAGGAAACCACCAATGTCAAAATAACGATGACCGCTACCTCTCCAAAAAATTCACCTATTCTACTGTCCAAAAAGAGAAAGATGGAAAACGCCAAAATCGTAGTAATAATCGCCGATATAATGGGCGGCAATACTTCCATCGTACCATCTACCGCTGCCTGAACCGGCGTTTTACCCTTTTCATAATGCTGGTAAATGTTCTCCGCGATTACGATACCGTCATCCACTAGAATACCGATAACGATGATCATCCCGAAAAGGGAGAGCACGTTAATGGTCACGTTAAAGAACCCGGCGAAAACGAACATCCCCAAAAATGCGACGGGCAACCCGAAAGCCACCCAAAATGCCAGACGTGTATTGAGAAATAAGGACAGAAATATCAATACCAATACCATTCCCATGATGGCATTTTCGGTCAATAATTGTGTACGTTGCACCAAGGTGGTCGATTGATCCGAAACGATATCCAACTTCACGTTATTATATTTCTGATTAAAGTCCTCCACATACTCCTTTACGCTCTCGGCAGATTCGATCAGGTCTTCGGTATTGGTGCTGGTGATCGTGGTATTTACGGATAGATTACCGTCAAAATAAGTGGCGTTGGGATCTTCTGCAAAACGGTCCCGAATAATCGCTACATCCCTTAATCGTATGACATTCCCCGACGGATCGGCCCTTACCACCAAATTAGAAAGCTCATCACCATAATACGAACGGTTGTTCGCACGGATCAAGTACTCCTCGGCATCTGTTTTTATATTTCCGCCGGTCACCAAGATATTTGCACTACTTACCGCATTGGCTACCTCTGAAAATGAAAGGCCATAGGCCAGTAGGTTATTTTCGTTTACCGCAATTTCAATTTCCTCTTGGGGATACCCGGAGATTTCGATCTGGGATATTCCCTCGATGGCCCTAAGGTCGTTTTCAATTTCTCTTCCTACGTTTTTTAACGTAGACAAAGGGATATTTTCCCCATTGATCGCAAACGAGATGGTTTGGCGCACCGCTTCTAATTTGGAAACGATCAGTGGCTCCATTCCTGTAGGAAAGGTAGGAACGCGATCCACGGCATTTTTGACTTCCAAAAGCATAAAATCGATGTCCCTACCCTTCTCGATTTCCACATTAATGGAGCCACTGTTCTCCCTTGAAGTAGAAGTAACCCTATCGACCCCTTCGAGTCCTTTTAAGTTGTCCTCAATTTTGAGTACGATACCTTCTTCAACTTCTAAAGGGGATGCGCCGGGATAGGTGATGGTAATCGCAATATTCTTAGAATCCGTTAGGGGAAAAAAGGATGATTTAAGCGATTTTGCCCCTACAATACCAAAAAGGGCAAACGAAATAACGACCACATTAACGGCAACATGGTACCTAATAAAGTATTCTATCAGTTTACGCATTATCCTTTGTTGTTATCTGGTTGATCCGAATAGATTTTAACCGCCATACCGGTGTAGGCCCCGATAAGGGGTTTGGACATAATGGTGATGCCATCGGGAACGTTTTTGAGTACGACACGCTTGTCTGAAAAGTAAACGGGTTGCACTTCGATAATATCCAACACCGAATCGCGCACCACGAAAATGCGATTGCCCTCCAACAGCAGACTCCTATCTATTTCAATTGCGTTCTCTTCCTTTTTAGCGTCTAGATTCGCTTCTAAGTACATGCCCTCCCTCAAGTTTTCATCCTTCACTTCAATGAAAGCCTTTACCGTCTGTGAGGCTTGGTCGATGCTACCATTGATGCGGCTCACCTTGCCTTCGTAGGTCGTGTTATCCCCCAGGTTAGTCAACTCAACGGCTTCCCCGAGCTTTAACAAGTCTGTATAGGTTTTACTTACCGCTACCTCCAATTCGTAAACCTCCGGATTTATGAACGTACCCAACTTTTGACCTGCCCTCACCAAAGTGCCTTCGGTCACCAGTGCCTCGGTCAAAACCCCTGAAAATGGGGCTGCAATACGATATTTGGAAAGTCGTTGCTCCAAATTCTTTACATTGTAGTAGCTCGTTAGGATTCCCCTACCGGAAATGAAGAATTTTTCTTTCTCGCTGACCAATTCTGGTAGCGCCGGCGTACTCTTCGACATATCGAAATTATTCAAGTACGTTTGCCATTTCGAATAAATACCAGGATAATCCAATCGAAGATCAGGCATTATAGAGGTCAACTGATTGAATAAATTGCTTTTGGCCGACTGTACGCTTGCCGCATACTCCTCGGCATCGATATTGATAATGGTCTGACCAGCCGCATACGACTGCCCGACCTTGAACAACTTGCTGCCTTGCTTAAAGACTCCCTGTACTTCAGCGAACAATTCAACCCGTTGTTTTGCGGTTAAATTTCCATTTGCGGTGACCACTATGGGAACCGTACTATTTTCAACAACTTCGGTAAATACAGTCTTGACCACCTTGGTGGCTTTAGGTTTAAAGGTTTTTTTACTGTCGATGATAAACCTGGCCAAAAAGATTGACACTATGATAAGCCCGATTCCAAGAGCCGTAAAAATAATTTTTCTCATTTGGTTTTACTAATGTTTTAGTTGAGTCGGTATTTAAAAGGATTCCTGTTTCATTTCTTCCGTTTATTTTTTCGCGCGAAACCTTTACCCATACAATACAACGTAGTAGGATAGAAAAAAGCCTTAAAGGTTTAATTTGAAATGCGAAAAACAGCGAACTGCGTCTAAAAACTGGATGTCCATTGGTCTACAAAATGAATCAGACCCTTTAAATCGCTATATGACTTTAATAAGGTACTACGCTTTACTGTCCGGTCTGATAAAGATGCGAAACTACAAAAAAATGATACTGAGGGGATTGCGGGCTTTGGTTAAAGAAATCATAAATAAGCACAATACACGAATATAACTGCCTTTGGGAAGAGCCGCCGAGGGTTCTGCATCAAGACCGCTTTACTACAAGGGGCAAGACCTGCCTCCAGGCGTACGGGAAACTTGGCTCCTTTTTCTTGGCGCTTGATTCTTGGCTCTTGACTCTTAACGATACTATGATGTAATGATGTGAACGCTACACCCGATGCAGCGCTAGGAAATTCTCATAATTGAGTCAAATGAACTCTTCTGAACTTTCTCATTACCGCTCTATTTTGGTATCTAGCGACCGGCAATTTATTTTTTCACCTCAATTTCCTCCCGTTTAGTTCTGTATCAACACCTTTATATCTCACGAATGACTCTACATGAAAACATAGGAGCGATAATTTCGGCCACTACTAGGATATTCAACTAGGTTCAATAAAAAAGAGACGTGAATTACAC
>JBARCC010000395.1:0-1961 GCA_049793635.1 Maribacter sp.
ATCGTATACGATTTTATTAATCGTTTACGTTTTGCTTTTGTCACTATTATCGGGGGATTGCAAAGACCCCAAAGGCCTAGACGACCTTTGGGGTCTTTCCTATTTCAGTGTCCCAGATATTAAAGCAATTTCGAAAAAACCTGGTTATGAACACGACATCTTCCCATTCTAAACACTTATTAGTTTCTTTTATGTAACACTTGCATGCAACCCACGTGTCGAGCGGTTTTACGAAAGAGTTCATTGGAGTTAAAATCGGTATCGCCTGAATACGAATTCCGACGTATCTTTGCAGCGTGGAAGCGCAAAAAAAAATAATTCTATTCGATGGTGTATGCAATCTTTGCAATGGCGCCATACAGTTTGTCATCAATAGGGATGAAAACGATGTTTTTCGGTACGCCGCATTACAGAGCAAAATAGGAAAACAATTGATTACGGAACGCAATATAGATTCCCAATCTATAGATTCCATTGTATTGATCGAGCCGGGTATCGCCTATTACACAAAATCTACCGCCGCTTTACAGATTACCAAAGACTTAAGGGGTGGATGGAGCCTTTTATCCGTATTCCTTTGGCTTCCCGAGTCTTTTCGAAATATCGTATACGATTTTATTGCAAAAAACAGATACAAATGGTTCGGTAAGAAAGAAGAATGTATGATTCCTACGAAGGCGTTGAAATCTAAATTTCTGTAACGGACCCGATTCCTATTCAATTCCTACAGTGCAGAATGCATTGATCAAAGCGTGTGTTCAGGTTCATACTATTTTGGATTGCGCCTAGCGATACCATGAAAATTTTTAACTTTTACATCCTAATTTACAGTGCATGGCCGTACAAAAAAGAAAAACCCTTCGGAAAAAACGCTATACCGTACCCATTATTGTGCTTTGTATCTTGATCGCTGCCCGCATCGCCCTGCCTTACATTGTCAAAAAGTATGTCAATAAGGTCCTCGCAGACATTCCGGGCTATTACGGTCAGGTAGAGGATATTGATCTGGCCATTATTCGAGGTGCCTATACCATAGACGGACTCTATCTGAACAAGGTCGATGCAAATTCAAAAACCCCTTTTCTAGATTTCAAAAAAACCGATATTTCCATTGAATGGAAATCCTTGTTAAAGGGAAAAATCGTCAGTGAAATCGAAATGACCCAGCCCTCGATCATTTATGTCTTCGAGGACCAGCAAGGAGACAGCACGGAAACCGATACCGAGGATTGGTCGAAAGCGCTGACAGATTTAGTACCCATCGATATCAACAGACTCTCCATAACCGATGGTACCCTCGCATTTGTACAACTTCAGGCAGACCCCAACATAGACCTCAATCTCAAACAATTGACGTTAAATGCAACAAATCTTCGTAACGTGGTCGAACAGAGTAGAACCCTACCCTCAGATATCCACGCGACAGCCGTTTCGATTGGAAATGGCAATGTTGTGCTGAACGGCAGTATGAATATTGTGAAGGAAATTCCCGATATGGATCTTTCGCTTAGTCTTGAGAACGCCAATGCCACCGCACTTAATGATTTTACAAAGCATTATGCGGGTATCGATTTCGACTCAGGTTCGTTTGACCTTTTCGGGGAGTTGGCCATTTCTGACGGATATCTTAAAGCATCTTTCAAACCCATTTTAAAGGATGCCAAGCTTATAGGCAAGGACGACGGATTCTTGGATACGCTTTGGGAGGGATTTGTAGGCTTCTTCAAGTTCGTTTTAAAAAATCAGAAAGAGAATACAGTGGCCACAAAAATTCCTATCGAAGGGGACCTGAACAATGTAAATGCCAAGATATGGCCTACCATCACCCGTTTATTCAAAAATGGCTGGATTACCGCATATAAAGGCGTCATCGACGATGATGTCAGTTTTGAGGATGCTTCAAAAGGGGCAGATTCACGAAACGAGAAACAAACCAAAAAAGAAGAACGTAAAGCAAAACG
>JBARCC010000396.1:0-15528 GCA_049793635.1 Maribacter sp.
GAAGTACCCTCACACAGCAATTGGCAAAAAACTTGTATCCCAGAAATGAACGAAAGCGCACGAACCTATTGGTGAACAAAATAAAGGAAATGTTCATCGCCAAGCGGTTAGAAGCAATTTTCAGTAAGGAAGAACTCTTGATAAACTACCTGAACACGGTCTCGTTCGGGGACAATACCTTTGGCATTGAAAGTGCTGCCCTTAAATTCTATAACTCCAGAACCAAAGACCTTAGCATTTCCCAGTCAGCTACTTTGGTGGGTATGCTCAAAGCTACGTACAGCTATAATCCAAGATTATTTCCGGAAAAAAGTAGGGATAGAATAAATTTAGTCCTGAATGCAATGGAAAATAACGGATTCATTTCTGCGGATGAGAAAAATGGATTAGTCGAAGAAGAACTACATCTTGATTATAGGGAATTCGATTACAATGCAGGCCTGGCCCCCTACTTCAGGGAAGAGGTACGTAGGGAAGTTTTAAAATGGATTTCGGAATCGGTCGATACCTCGTATAATCTCTATACCTCGGGTTTGAAAATCTATACCACCCTAAACTATAAAATGCAACTGAAGGCGGAAGCCACCATGATGGCGCACATGGCAAAACTACAAGCGGATTTTGAAAAGAGCTACGGAAAAAATGCACCTTGGTTAAAAAATAAAGGTCTGTTAGAGAACATTGCCAAGCGAACCCCTGCCTACAAAAAGATATTGAAAGAGGGCGTCTCCCACGAAGAGATCATAAGGCGTTTATCTAACGATAAAAGAACAAGAAACCTTGCTACATGGCAAGGGAACGATGAAGTATCGGCCACCACGATGGATAGTATTCGGCATTACACAAAATTTTTAAATACTGGCTCATTGGCCATAGACCCAAACAATGGGGAGGTACTGGTTTGGGTGGGCGGCATCAATTTTAAACAATATAAATACGATCATATTTCCCAAAGCAAACGTCAGGTAGGTTCTACCTTTAAACCTATCGTCTACACGACGGCCTTGGAACAGGGAACCCCACCGTGTACGTATTTCTCGGCACAAGAAGTGGAATATAAGAACCTTAAAGGGTGGTCGCCCAGTAACTCGGGTGATAAAGACGAAGCATATCTCAACTACTCGATGGAAGAGGGCATTCGCAATTCTGTAAATACGATTGCCGTAAAAGTGATGGAGAAAGCGGGAATCGACAACGTGATAAATATGGCCAGTGCGATGGGTATTTCTCAAAAACTTCCTAACGAGCCTTCAATTGCCCTGGGTACCGCTGAAATAAAACTATTGGAAATGGCCCAAGCATATACGAGCTACGTCAATCGTGGGAAATACATACAACCGATCTTGATCAAACAGATTACCGACCAAAAAGATTCGCTTTTGGCCGTTTTTAAATCAGAATTAAGTACGAAGGCGGCATTTTCGGACCAAACCGGGCAAGTAATGCTAGAAATGATGAAGTCTAGCGTAAATAGCGGGACCGCCTCTAGAATTCGCAGTACGTACGGACTCAAAAATGACATAGCGGGGAAAACCGGAACCACCCAAAACAATAAAGATGCTTGGTTTGTTGCGCTGATGCCGAATTTAGTCCACATTACCTGGGTGGGTCTTGACCAACATGAAATCGGTTTTAGCAATACCAGTATTGGGCAAGGTGCGAATGCCGCTTTACCCCTATTTGCAACCTGGATGCAACAACTCAATAAAGACAAAGCGTTCGATAGGTGGACTTCGGGCTCCTTTCCAAAACCCTCCCCCAAAGTGCTGGAATCTTTAGATTGCGACCCTGTGAAAAGAGACGGTTTTTTCAAACGCCTTTTTAAGAATCCGAAGAAAAAGAAAACCAAAGAATTTAATGGATAGGTTGTATAATCAATTACAACGTAGGGTTTATCGAAAAAATATGATATATTTATGATATCAATTTAATATCATATTTATGAAAGCGGAAAAAAACTTCAACGCCCAAAACGGGTATCTTATGCTTTTTGCCATTGTTGTGCTCATTGGCATCGGAATTGTCACACTACGGTTTTATGTCGGTGCATTCCTGCTGTTTACGGCATTGATCATGTTGGCAGGTTTTGTACTTGTGAACCCGAACAGTTCACGGGTACTACTATTGTTCGGAAAATACGTGGGTACCATAAAGGAAAACGGGCTATTTTGGGTGAACCCGTTGTACACTAAAAAACGAATATCATTACGTGCGAGTAATTTTGATAGCGAACGCCTAAAAGTGAACGATAAGTTGGGGAACCCGGTGATGATCAGCACGATTCTTGTCTGGAGGGTAACCAACACTTACAAAGCGGCCTTTGATGTCGACGACTACCAGAATTTCGTGCGCGTACAAACCGACGCCGCCGTACGAAAACTCGCAAGTATGTATCCGTATGACAACTTTGCCGACGAAGGTCTTGACGAAGATATTACCTTGCGTTCAAGCGTAAACGAAGTGAGCGAAGCGCTTGAAAAAGAAGTCCAGGAACGACTGTCGATGGCCGGTATAGAAGTGTTGGAGGCGCGAATAGGCTATTTGGCCTATGCTCAAGAGATAGCGAACGCCATGCTCAAAAGACAACAAGCCACGGCCATTGTCGCCGCCAGGCATAAAATTGTAGAGGGTGCGGTAAGCATGGTAGAAATGGCATTGCACGAACTTAGTAAAAAGCAGTTGGTAGACTTGGACGATGAACGAAAAGCGGCCATGGTCAGTAATCTAATGGTGGTTCTTTGTTCCGACAAAGATGTCTCCCCCATTGTGAACACGGGCACCCTCAATCATTGATCAAAAGCTAACGGATTTGAACATCTTAAAAAATAAAACTCCCTTTTTACATGGGTAAAAAAAAAGCATTTGCATTGCGGGTAGACGAAGAGATGCTGAAGGCTATTGAAAAATGGGCTTCTGACGAATTTCGCAGTACCAACGGTCAAATAGAATGGATGCTCATGAAAAGTCTGAAAGAGGCGAAAAGAGTCCCAAAAAATAACAAACTTGAGTAAGAATCGTATTTTTATAAAAGAACAAAGCTTAAATTTGACTTCAAGCCAAACCGATTATAATGCCAAAATTACTAAGTGCCCTCGCACTTTCGCTTTTTTCAGTACAGTTATACTGCCAAACACCCATAAAATCTTTGACCGTAAAGTACTCGACCGATAAAATTATCGTCGATGGTGCTATGGACGAAATCATCTGGTCGTTAGCGCCTTCAGCAGGAGATTTCCAACAGTACTTTCCATCAGATGACGTATTGGCAGAGCATCAAACCGATATACGCATGGTCACCGACGGTGTCACCTTATACGTAGGCATCAAGGTGTATACCCCTGGCCAAAACTATGTGGTGCCCTCTCTGGAAAGGGACTTTAGGGCTGGTGGAAATGACAACATCAGCATCATCTTCGATACCTTTAACGATGGTACCAATGCATTTCTTTTCGGTATAAATCCATTAGGCGTACAACGGGAGGTATTGATTTCAGGTGGCGGTCAGGATTTGAGCGGTTTTACCACTTCATGGGACGTAAAATGGCAAGGGGAGAGTAAAATCTATGACGGCTATTATATTGCCGAAATGGGAATTCCGTTGACTTCCTTAAAATTTGCCGAAGGAGAAACCAAATGGCGGTTTCAAAGCTACCGGTTCGATATGCAATCTAACGAACGTAGTAACTGGTTTGTTATCCCCCAAAACCAAAGCGTCATCAATCTGGCTTTTATGGGGGATATGTATTTTGAAAGGCCCCTTGGCAAATCTAGAACTCCCCTGGCGGTTATACCTTACGTAAACACCATCGCTGACAAAGATTTTGAATTGAACGAAGCCAATGCCAAATTAAAAGTAGGTGGAGATGTGAAGGTGGCCATTGGTAACGGTATGAATCTCGATATTACCCTTAATCCCGATTTTTCGAATGTAGAAGTAGATGCGATTTTCACCAACCTTACCCGGTTCGAAGTTTCCTTACCAGAACGAAGACAGTTCTTCATCGATAACAATGACCTTTTTGGAGGTTTTGGGGGCGGTAGGGATGCCAATCCCTTTTTCTCTAGACGTATCGGTATTGCCAATGATAGTCTTGATAATTCTATACAAAACGATATTTTGGGTGGAATGCGCCTAAGTGGTAAATTGAATAAAAATCTGCGGTTGGGTGTTTTGAACATTCAAACCGCAAAAAATGGGGAACAAGAAATAGCGTCCAACAACAATATGATGGTGGCCCTGCAACAAAGGGTATTTTCGAGATCTAATATTGGTATGTTCTTTATCAACCGACAGTCGTTCGGCAACGAAGATTTCATCGAAGAAGCAGAAAGGTATAATAGGGTCATAGGGATGGATTATAATCTTTCCAGTGCCGACAACGTATGGTCGGGAAAATTTTATACGCACAAATCGTTCCAGCCCGGAGATACCGATGGCAATTTGTCGTCAGGGGCCTTTTTGGGTAGAAATTCGCGATTTTGGAACGTTTTTACCGATTTTGTCTATGTAAATGAAGATTTTACTTCAGATTTGGGTTTTATCCTTCGAAAAGACATTATAAAATCGGCCACTTCGGTACAACGCCTGTTTTGGCCCAAAAAAGGACCCATTAACAATCATGGATTAACGCTTTTTCCCATTTTCGTTTGGAGACCTACCTTGGATTATAAGAAAACAGATCAAGAGATAAACGCCAACTATCAATTCACGTTCAAGAATTTTTCAGAATTCAGCTTAGGGTATTCCAATCAGTTCATATTTTTGACAGACTCGTTTGACCCTACCGATACCGAGGGTGGTGTTGAGCTCCCTAGCGATGTAGCATATACCTTTGGCAATGTGGCGATCGCCTACAAATCAAATGAAGCAAATGTTTTTGCCGTAGAAGCGGGCTCCACGTTCGGTAATTTTTTTAATGGCAAACGTTTTTCCACTAGCGTGGAAGCCACCCTTCGCCTGCAACCGAAACTAAGACTGAGCCTCAACGTAAACTACGACAAGATCAGTTTGCCAGACCCCTATCCTAGTGCCGATTTATGGTTGGTAAGTCCAAGGGTCGGTATTACGTTCAGCAAGTCCGTTTTTTGGTCTACATTGTTTCAATATAGCAACCAGCGCGATAATTTGGGAATCAATTCAAGATTACAATGGCGTTTTGCCCCACTATCGGATTTATTCATCGTCTATAACGATAATTATTCCGTTAACATCATCGAGCCGAAGTTCAGGTCTATCAACCTTAAACTTAGCTATTGGTTAAATATTTAAAATGAAATACAAATTACTCTGTTCAGATTTAGACGGCACCCTATTGTCCACTAAAAGCGATGTTTCCGATTTTGCCGTTACCCAGATCCATCGAATTAAAAATGAAACACGCGTAGTACTCGTTTCCGCTAGAATGCCTAGCGGTATGCGCTATCTGCAACAACGACTAGGCATCGAAAACCAACCCATGGTCTGTTATAACGGCGCACTTGTCCTAGATCAGGACAAGGTGGTCATTTCAATTTTTATTCCCTTGAAAGTGGTGCGGAAAATATTTCTGATCTGTAAACCCTATCACGCCGATATCGGGGTATATGTGCATGATCAATGGCTCGTATCCAATGCATCGGAACGGGTGGATAAGGAAATCAAATACACCAGGTCAACTCCCTCATACATGCCCGCCTCCATGATTCTGCATTATTTGGGCAAAGAAAATCTCGGGGCGCATAAATTAATGGTAATGGGTACCAAAGAAAGTGCAGACGCACTTATGCCGGTACTCGAAGAGAAATTCGGTGGGCTCGTGCACCTGTACCAATCCAATAATACCTTAATCGAGATAGCTCCCAAATCGGTATCAAAACTTACGGCAATAGAAAAGTTGCTTAAAGATGATGAACGCATGACCGATGTTGTGGCTTTCGGAGATAATTATAACGATATAGAAATGCTACAGAAAGCCGGTCTAGGCGTTGCTGTCGGGAATGCTAGGGAAGAAGTAAAAGCTATAGCCGATAAGGTAATCCAAGACAATGTGGAGGATGGGGTCGCCCATTTTATCGAAAAATATATTACCACCTAAGTAGCCTAAGGAATATACACAAATTGATATGTACTATCTCATTTCAGAACCGCTGATCACCAATGACACCGTTGTTTTTGGACTGTTAGCACTTTGTCTCGGTTTTATTTTTTATACCTCGAGCCTACAAACAGGTTTTTGGAACAAATTTTATTCCATCGTTCCTGCTGTATTGATGTGCTATCTGCTACCCGCCCTACTTGCCAGCGCCAATGTTGTTTCCGATGAGCTTTCGAACCTCTACTTTATGGCCAGTAGGTATCTGCTACCTGCGGCCTTGGTTTTAATGACCTTGAGCATCGACCTGAAATCCATTTCCAATTTGGGGTCAAAAGCCATTATCATGTTTCTTACAGGCAGTGTCGGCATTATTATTGGAGGCCCCATTGCCATCCTTATCGTTTCCATATTTTCGCCGGATACCGTGGGCGGTAACGATTTTGACGCCATCTGGAGAGGGCTTTCCACCATTGCCGGAAGCTGGATCGGTGGGGGTGCCAACCAGGCGGCCATGCTTGAGATTTTTCAATACAACCCAGAAAAGTACGGTGGAATGGTCCTCATCGACATAGTTGTGGCCAATATCTGGATGGCCATCATTTTATTAGGGGTGGGCAAAACAAAACAAATCGACAAGTGGCTTAAAGCGGATACCTCGGCCATAGAGACCTTAAGAATTAAAGTCACGGCATTCACTGAGAAAATCACTAGGGTACCTTCCATCAAAGATTATATGATCATGCTCTGCCTCGCTTTTTCAGCAGTAGGGTTGGCCCATTTTCTAGGAGATCACATCAGCAACTACCTCAACGCTACGTTCACGTCGGTGAGTGATCAAAAAAGTTTCCTTTCGTTTTTAGGTTCCGGTTTCTTTTGGATGGTGGTCATCGCGACCGTTACTGGAATTCTTCTCTCCTTTACAAAAGCCAAAAATTACGAGGGTGCAGGTGCCAGCAAGATCGGTGGGCTTTTCATCTACATACTGGTGGCCACCATTGGTATGAAGATGGATTTAGGCAAGGTACTGGAAAATCCAGGGCTCATCGCAGTTGGGTTTATTTGGATAGGCATACATGCCGGCCTCATGATCCTCGTCGCAAAATTGATAAGAGCGCCCTATTTCTTTTTAGCGGTTGGTAGTCAAGCGAATGTTGGTGGTGCGGCATCTGCACCTGTCGTAGCCGCAGAATTTCACCCCTCCTTGACTTCGGTGGGCGTATTGTTGGCGGTTTTAGGGTATGTGGTAGGTACGGGAGGCGCTTTGCTTTGCGCTTATCTCATGGAAATAGCTTCAAAACTTTAGCCCTTGTTTTTTATCAAGAATATAAAATTGACCCTCCTTTTCTATTAAAATTTATGGATATTTGCCCCTTTAAAAACCTTTCATGAAAAGAGCACTCTTTGTATTTGCATCCCTATTAATTCTAAGCGCTTGCGGCGATGACCCAAATGAACAATTAGTCGTTGAGGGGACCATAAAAGGACTTAAAAAGGGAATGCTGTACTTGCAACACATTACAGATTCAACGTTGACCTCTGTAGATTCCTTGGACATCAAAGGAGATGGAAACTTCAAGTTCAAGACCGAATTGAAAAGCCCTGAAATTTTTTATCTGTACTTGGATAAAAAAGATAACAACACCATTAACGACCGCATCACTTTTTTTGCAGAACCGGGGACAATAACCGTAAATACGGATTGGAATACCTTCGATACCACGGCGAAGATTACAGGCTCTAAAAGTCAAGAAGTACTGGAGGAATATCGAAAAACCATGTCTAGTATCAACAAGCGTAACATCGAGTTTTTGATGAATGCGGCCAAGACTACCGATGAAACAACCCCGGTTAATTTTGATTCGTTACAAAATATCAGCAATAGAAATACCCAGCGTGGTTATGCCTTTTCGATCAATTTCGCATTGAACAACAAAGACTCGTATGTTGCTCCGTATATCGCCCTGAAAGAAATTCCGGATGCGAACGTAAAATATTTGGATTCCATTTACCGGTCCCTTACACCCGAGGTTGCCGATTCAAAGTATGGGAAGGAACTGGCCCTCATGCTTGGGAAAAATTAAAAATGGCCTTTATTTTTTGACATAAAAAAAGCATCCTAACGTAGGATGCTTTTCATTTTTATCAAGAATATCTAATCCATTTTGTTCAACCGCTCTACCAATTTGGTGGCCTTGGTTTCCAGTTCGGAACGTACTTCATTGAAGTGGGCCTTCTTTTTCTCTACCTTGCTTTTATTCACCTTTGCGATCAGCTCATCAAAGGTTTCAATGGCGTCATCTATAATAGCGGCACCTTCTTTTGTGTTTTGCTTTCCGTTTGCAGCCTCAACTACATAAACACCTTCAATAATATCACCAAGAACGTTATTGATGTCTTTCTTTAAATTTTTAATACTAGCCATTACTATGTTTTTTTTTGCAAAAGTACGATTTTTGAGCTGTGTAGGCTTACAATACCATTTTTAAATCGTGACCTCCAAGAATTTGGCTGCCGTCGCGATGATATTGATTTCTTTGGTTACCGCGGGAACAAGTACCGTTTCCCCACTTTTAATCGGCACCTCTCCTAACTCGGTCTTGATCACGGCCGTACCGCCAACACACATGAATATGGTAAACGAATCCCTTTCCGAGACATCCTGTTGAAAATTTTCAGTAAGATGTAAAAAATTGGTTTTAAAATAAGGGCAATGCACCATCGTATTCGATGCATCGGCCTGCTTTGAATAAGAGACTTTAAAGTCCTGTTTTTGTTGATAGTCGATGGCATCCAAGGCAAGTTCTGTATGTAATTCCCTTAGATTGCCCTCCTTATCTTTCCTATTGAAGTCAAAGACACGATAGGTAACATCAGACGTCTGCTGTATCTCTGCCAACATTACACCTGCCCCGATGGCGTGAATTTTACCGGTATTGATAAAAAAAGTATCCCCTTCCTTTACCTTTTCGTAATGGAGCAGTTCAAGCAATGTATCCTGTTGGATACTTTCAGCATATTCCTCTTTGCTAACGTTTTTGTTGAAACCGACGATAAGCTCTGCTTCCGGGTCGGCATGCATGATGTACCACATTTCCGTTTTCCCGAAAGAATCATGTCGTTCTTTGGCCAAGGCATCATTGGGATGTAATTGAATGGACAAATCTAACTTAGCGTCAATGAACTTGATCAAAATAGGAAATTCCTTTCCAAATCTATCGATGACACTTTGCCCCAGTAAGGCTGCGCCATAATCGTAGATTAACTGTTGTAGGGAAATTCCCTTTAGCGATCCATTGGCAATGTTGGAAACATCTCCTTTTACCGTAGAGAGCTCCCAACTTTCGCCGGTCGTGTCATTTTCAATAGGTTTACCGAAAACATCTTTCAGCTTGGTACCGCCCCATAAGCGCTCTTTTAGAATCGGTTCGAATTTAAACGGGTATAATTTCATAAGTGACATAACTAACTTTTCTCTTTAGATAACGCTTTTAATGCCCTTCTCATATGTTCGTTCGCACTTAAACTGTTAAATACCATTGTAATGCTTCCTTCTGTGTTCACTACATAGGTTTCCCGACCCGGTAGCAGCAACAGGTTATTCTTTATCTTGAACTTTTTACGTACCGTATTGTTACTGTCCGATAATAGCACAAATGGCAGCTGATAGGCCGCACCGAACTTTTTATGGCTTTCGGGAGAATCTGCGCTGATACCAATGACCTCGGCCCCCAATTCCTTGAAATCTTCGTACTTATCACGAAATTCGCACGCCTCTTTTGTACATCCTGGTGTATTGTTCTTCGGATAAAAATAGATGACCAAGGGTTTTTTACCTAAAATATCGGTTATCGAATATTCATTCCCATCCTTATCTGGCAGCGTGAAATGTGGAACTTTGTCCCCGACCTGTAATCCCATCTATCCTGAAAAGGTTACAAAATTTCGTGGTGTTTCGTAAAGTACCACTTCCAGTTCCAAGTTTTTTTCGATATGAGTTCGAAGTTTTTGCCAAATCACCACCGCAATATTTTCAGCGGTAGGGTTCAAGGTTTTGAACGCTTCAACCTCTAAATTTAGATTTTTATGGTCCATTAGGTCCTCCACTTCGCTCTTGATAAGGTCTTTTAAAATTTTAACGTCCATGACGAACCCCGTTTCGGAATCTATTTCTCCGGTTACGCTTACAATCAATTCATAATTATGACCATGAAAATTAGGATTGTTGCATTTACCGAAAACCGCTTCATTCTTTTCGGCTGCCCAGTCTTTTCTATATAAACGGTGCGCAGCATTGAAATGCGCCTTTCTACTCACTTTTACTTTCATTTTTTAACGGTCTTTTCAAATAGATGTTGATAGAATTTTGCAAAAATTATCTTGAACCACACGGTGTAGATATCAGGATTTTTGGCGATATCCTCCTTTACAGCTTTTGGGGACATCCATTTCCAATGGTGCACTTCTTCTATATTAATTTTGGGTTCGTCCTCATAATGCCCTACCATCACATGATCCAGTTCATGTTCGGTCAACCCATTGTCGAAAGGGGCTTTGTAAATAAAGGAAAAAAGTTCTCTTAAATCGGTTTCAAAACCCATTTCTTCATTTAACCTTCGCTTTCCTGCTTCAATATTCGTTTCTCCCACACGCTGATGACTACAACAGGTATTGGTCCATAATAACGGGGAGTGGTATTTGGTAGAAGCGCGTTGTTGCAACATTATGTCACCAACGGCATTGAGTACGAAGACCGAAAATGCCCTGTGCAATCGCGCCTTCTCGTGGGCTTCCATTTTGGGCATGGTTCCGATTTGTTCATCACTCTCGTTCACGAGAATTACCTGTTCTTCCTTCATTCCGTAAAAATAAGGTGTTTAACCTATTCTATGAAAAGTGGAACATATAATTATACGTTAATAGTAATCGCTTAGAAAAATCTAGGGGATTTTAAATTGTCTTTGGAGAAAATAAAATCATACCTGAATATCACTTCAAAAGACCCGTCATTGAACGTGGCACTACCTAAATCTGTAGTTTCTTTATCATAGGCCAGCCCAATTAAGAATTTATTGGAAATATTGAACCCTACCATACCGCTAAAAGCAGCATTCCATCTATACCCTGCGCCAGCGATAAATTTCTCATTGAACATAAAATTCGCTGAAAGGTCTACTTGCAATGGTGCTCCTTGTACCAACTTGCTTAACAAGGTGGGTTTGAACTTTAGGAAAGGGTTTACATCCCACACATAGCCTGTAATCAAATAAAAATTCATTTGCTCCTTCGCCGTGGATAGATTGGACTCTTGAAAATGGGTGGTTTCCAATATTCGGGGTACGGAGAGTCCAACATAATAGTTTTCGGTGTGATAGTAGACACCAGCCCCAATATTTGGGGTCAACCTATTATCGATATCCTGTTGTAGTGTTGGGTCTGTGGTAAACTGATTGAGCTCGGAGAACCGCACATCCAATAGATTGGCGCTTGCCTTCAATCCGAAACTCAATCGACCCTCACGGGACGTATACACTGTATATGAAAAATCCACATCGAAATTAGTTTCGGAGGTCGGCCCGATATTGTCGTTCACAATCGATAGTCCTAACCCTACCCCCCGATAACCGATAGGAGAGTGTATATTAAACGTCTGTGTGACCGGGGCGCCTTCCAACCCTATCCATTGTGAACGATGGAGTGCCGCGATGCTGATGTGACCTCTCGAACCTGCATATCCAGGATTTACACTCACCGTATTATACATGTACTGCGTATATTGAGCATCTTGTTGCGCAAAGGCAAAAGCACCACAACTTATCGCCAAAACAAAGACAATCTGTTTTATAAGGGGTGTACTTTTTACCAATGTATTTATATTCAACATACTGTTTATCTATTTATATAGAGGTATCCGGATAGTTGCTTCGATTTTCCATCGGGCATTTCATAATCAAGAATATAGAAATACGTACCCACCGGTAGTTTGCGATCCTGGTCCACGGTTACCCTACCCTCTGAAGTACCATCAAAAACGTTACCTTCAGTATCGTAGGCTCTGGTGCTAAAAACGGCGACACCCCAACGATTGAATATTTTAAGGGTATTGTTCGGATAGTTCTGCAATCCTGAAATACGCAGTACATCATGGATGCCGTCACCATTAGGAGTGATAACGTTGAAAACTTCAATTTGTTCTTCGAGTTCCCCCAAATCTGGATCAAGATAATTCGGTATTCCGTCTCCATCCGAATCATCGTCCGCATAATTTCCATTGTTATTCGAATCTTCGTCTATGGTCTCAATACCATCGTCATCGTCATCGGTATCCCTATAATCGGATTCGTTATCGCTATCTGTATTGGGTAACTGATCAAATGGCGAATCCAATTCATCGTTGACATCGTTATCTACCCGCGTAGCTCCCTCAAAACCATCGTCCAGGCCATCGTTATCACTATCCACCCCAATACGCACCACATCCGCTACACCATCATGATCATGGTCATGCCCTTCTATTGCATCGGGCACATTATCGTTATCGCTATCCTCGTCTACATAATCGGGCAAGCTGTCGCCATCGGTATCCACTGGGAAAATACCCATTAGACCATCGGCCTCGTAAGCGTCATCCAATCCATTGCCGTTCGCATCCATTCCCAAAGGTGCAGTATAATCAGTGGTCGCTTGCGCTTCTACATTATCAGGAATACCATCACCGTCACTATCGATATCCAGATAATCTGGAATACCATCCATATCGGTGTCCGTTGGGTTGGTCGAAGGATCATCGTCCCCATCTAGATTCAGGTCCTCGAAGCTATCTACGATCCCGTCATCATCACTATCCAAATCGGCCCCCATAGGACTTACCAATATCGTAATCGTAGCCGTATCGCAGTTTCCAATCGAATCGCACACTGTGTATTCAAAGGTGTCCGTACCAACAAAATCAGTATTCGGGACGTAGTTGATGCGGTCATCGGATGGATTATTTGGTGTCCCGTTATTGTTTACGGTAACCGCACCATGGGTAGGTTGGGTGGTACTAAAGATGCCCAAAGAAGGCAAATCGTTATCGTTATCCTGCCAGTTATCTATGGTGGTGACCTCATTACTGTTGATGGCCATCATATCGTCGCTCGTGTCCAAAATTGGAAGCACGGTCAGGGTAACCGAAGCTGTGCTGCAATCACCAAGGGTATTACAGACCGTATAGTCAAAGCCATCGGTTCCATTAAAATCTGTATCGGGGATATACCTAACACTATCGTCCAAAGGGTTATTTGGGGTACCACCGTCATCGATGGTAACGCTACCATTGGATGGATCTGTAACGGTTAAGGTACCAAGAGTCGGTACCTCCGTATCGTTTCCAAAAATATCGATATTGACAGGCACATCCTCATCCGTGGTAACCACATCGTCTACTAGATTCGCCGCTTGCGACAAACAGACTACGGTAAAATTAGGAAGGTTAAAATCGTTTCCTGCTTTTGTAACGGTCGCCGTATATCTTACCACGGTGCTCGTTGCGGTGACCAGAGGGCTCCTTTGGTTCCCGGATAGGGATGGACTCCAACTAACGGTGGCATCAACAGGAACGTTCGCAGCAATATCCAAGGTCACTTGATTGTCTGGATCTGTACAATCGGTGACTATAAAATATCCCGTAGCATTCGAGCCACAAAGCGTACCATCATAGGTGGCAAAGTAAATACCGGGCGTCGTAACCTCTAAAAAGAAATCTGTCCCCAACACCGTGCTTGTATCAGAAGCCTCAAACCAGCGATAATTATTTTCATCGCTAGCATTCGGTGCTTGAAGCAAAAATTGTGCATTGGACACTGCGATGCCCAGCAGTGTGAACACAATGCTAAGAACGACGGTTGTATATGAAAGAGTTTTTTTCAAATCGATTTGGGAATCTGTTTATTGATTTATCTTACGACGAAAACCACATTAATAAGCGTGTTATAATCGGTTGGGGTAGCGATAATATCATAGGTCATCACACCCACCGCGTTCACACTCACATTGGCAAATACCGTAGGGTCGAAATACGTAACATAGTAGTACAATTCATTGTTCGCGTACACCGGTATAGCCGCTGGCGCACCTGCACTTGCTACATCCGGGGTTCCATATTGATCCAGATATTCCGCATGCAAGTTAATGGTCCTACCCGTTCCCGTGGTAGCCACATCTACAGCAATCGATGGCGGATAAAAGATATTGGGCCGTATGTTATTGATGACATACGGTGTTGCAGAACTACCATTTCCTGTTACACTTATATCCTCACCTGCGGTCACGTTGGTTTCCGTACCTGTGGCAGCCGCTACCGATAAATTGTAGTTGATTCCACTAGGCGTAATCGTCACCGAACCGTCGGTTGAAGTCAATGTCTGTATTTCATTGGATGCATTGCTATCCCCATCGTTCACGTTAAGGGTAATCGCATTGCCACCAGAGATGGATATCTGCCCAGGACTGTCATTCGTTTGTAGGATTTGATCATCGGTCGCCGGATCACCCGCAGGCCCCTGCGCCCCGGTCACTCCATCCGTTTGTATTACCACTCCCACTACAATTTCACTACCTCCTGAACCTGAGAGGGTTCTAAACGTAATTCTATCAGATTCTACCAGAGGTAAGGTGGTAATGGGCACTATTTTTGAACTTTCCCCACTCAAGGAAATTGTTCTTCCGGTAGCGGCCCCATTCACATATAATTCAATAACTCCAGTTACAGCAATTGCACTAGAAAAAGAAAGCTTCGTGGCTATAGCCTCATATCCTACAACCACACCAGAAGTACTGGTAGCACCGTTTCCAAAAGAAAATTGGAATCCTCCGTTCGTACTTGCATTCAACGCTCCGTTCTCTTCCGCCCAAATCGTACTTAGGCCTCCTCCTTCCGGGACATCTCCCATCGGACCTTGGATTCCCTCAGGTCCTTCAGGACCCTGTGGACCTTCGGGGCCTGTCGCGCCATCCGCTCCTGCCGGACCACTGGCTCCATCCTCCCCATCACATACATATTCTGTACTATCGATCTCACCTGATTCCAGCGTTCCGTTTGCATTGTCGTCTATTCCTATAATGACCCTGACTCCACCATTGGCACAATTTGCCCCTGCTGGTTCACTTGTCGTGACTACAATACTATTATTTCCGTCAGGACCTTGGTCACCAACTGGACCTTGGTCACCGATTGGACCTTGCGGACCTTGATTTCCGTCTGGACCCTGGTTACCGTCAATTCCCTGATTACCCTGTGGACCTTGGTCACCAACTGGTCCTTGATCTCCGACCGGACCTTGTGGACCCTGATCTCCGACCGGACCTTGTGGTCCTTGATCACCGACTGGTCCTTGGTCTCCAACCGGACCTTGGTCCCCAACTGGACCTTGTGGTCCCTGGTCCCCGTCTATTCCCTGTGGACCCTGATTTCCGT
>JBARCC010000397.1:0-1721 GCA_049793635.1 Maribacter sp.
GCAAGGCCCCTCGTCATATCCGATGAGACCATCATTCGTTTGAAAGTTTCAGGGAGAGAAGAAAATCACTTGGTTTCGCTCGATTCGAGAATAGCTTCTTTGGAAAATGGCGAGGAAATTACCATCCGTAAAGCTCCTTTCACCATTAAGATGATCGAATATACCTCAGAAAGTTTTTTGAAGACCTTAAGGAATAAAATGCTTTGGGGTGAGGACCGCCGAAATTGAGACTTGCCCAAAACAATAAATGGCCTTATTTACTGTTTATCCTTTGAGAACATGAAGTGTGTTGCGCGTTCTATGAGCCATAGGTTTCGGCAACATGTTAAAATTTAGTGTATGCGTTATATAACGTTAATGGTGTTTTTTTTATTGGTAACGGCGGGTAAGGCACAAACGTACGAAGTTGGTATTTTTGCCGGTGGCACCAATATGATCGGCGATGTCGGGAAGACCAATTATATTTTACCGTCCGATATTGCTTTCGGTGGTCTGTTTAAATGGAACATTAGTAAGCGCTATGCTTGGAGGGGAAGCCTTATGTACGGTCAATTTACGGCAGATGATACCAAATCAAGTTCAACGGCACGTCAGCAGCGCGGCTATGTCATCGACAATTCTATTTTTGAAGGGTCTGTCGGCCTAGAATTTAATTTTGTCGAATACAATCTTCACAAGTTGGGGCCTGCTTTTACACCTTATTTGTATACTGGCTTGACCTATTTTAGGTACGATTACAACTATTTCAATGGTGGTGTCTTACAGGATATCAATCAGAAGGATGGTGCATTTGCCATACCAATGACCGCTGGTTTTAAGTATCGTATCAATCAGTTTCTTATTTTTGGGGCAGAAATAGGGGCTAGATATACCTTTACCGATAACTTGGATGCGAGCAATCCGGCAGGTTCAAATTTTGAAGAATTCCAATTCGGAAATATTCTGAGTGATGATTGGTATGTATTCTCTGGTTTAACCCTTACCTATACGTTCGGTAGAAAGCCGTGTATGGACTGCTTTGAGTAAAACAGAAATGAGTAACATAGAGGATGTAGAGAAATTGAACGCGCCCAGGCATATGGCCATCATTATGGATGGCAATGGCCGATGGGCCAAGGAGCGTGGCAAACATCGCATTTTCGGGCACGAACATGGGGTGAAGACCGTGCGGATCACCGTTGAAAAATGTGCCCAATTGGGGGTAGAATTCCTTACCTTATATACCTTCTCCACTGAAAATTGGAACCGTCCAAAAATCGAGGTGCAAACCTTGATGCGCTTATTGGTCTCCTCCTTAAAAAAGGAGCTCAGCTCTTTTCATAAAAACAACATTCGCTTAAATACGATCGGGAATATAAGCGCACTGCCTACCAAAGCCTATAAAGAATTGACCGAAGTGATGTATCAAACGAAGGAAAATACAGGTATGACCCTTACGTTGGCCTTGAGTTATGGAGCGCGCGAAGAGCTGCAATCCGCAATAAAAGCAATAAGTACCAAAGTTAAAAATAATATAATTTCAATTGAAAATATTGACGAAACCATTATAAATAACCATCTTTACACGCATAATTTACCAGACGTAGACTTGCTTATCCGTACTAGTGGAGAACATCGGATCAGCAATTTTTTATTATGGCAAATAGCGTATGCCGAGTTATATTTTATTGATGTATTTTGGCCCGATTTTAGAGAGCATCATTTGGTAGAGGCCATAAAAA
>JBARCC010000398.1:0-5308 GCA_049793635.1 Maribacter sp.
GTTCCGGCACCTGTATTCACCGTATAGGTATAGCTATTCGAAGCTTGTTCAAAGCCGGTGATGTTCATCAAGTTGTTGGTTCTTCCATAGTCATTCGTACGCCCCCATTCCTTATTCAATAGATTCATCACATTGAATACATCTGCCGAGAGCTCTATCGCATGTTTTGTCTTGGGCAGGTCAAAACGTTTTTGAAGCCGAAGATCGACAATTGCTCTGAAGGGATTCTTACCCCCGTTTCGCTGGGCAAAACCACCAAAACTTTCTCTTAAATAATCTTTATAGCCCTCTGGGGTATCGGGATCGTTCAATATCTGCGTATAGCCCTCTATAACATTTTGCGGGGTACCTGCGGCAGTGGGGTCAAAAATATAGGCAAGTTCGTTTCCCAGGTTAAAATCTCCGTTCGCACTTCTGTTTCCTCCCGCTTGAAAGGTATATCGTGAACCACCTTCGCCAATAATAGTGGCACCCAAATTGAATCCCTTCCAAGTAGGTGTTGCCCCATTGATGACCATTTTTGTGTCAAAATGATTATCTGAAAAACCATAGTTGAGGTCTCTCGGGTCCCCTTTTACGGGAAGAAATGTAGACGTATTGGCAACACAACAATTGTAGGAAGAATTATCTTTCGAACGGTTAAGGGTAAAACTGGCGTTCACATACCCATCGGTACCGATGGCAGCAGACCCATCGAGTACGAGTGCCACATTATCCAGAACGCCATCCGAAGTAAGCACCAATGTTCTCCCTACCAAATCCGATATTCTAGAATCTGTCCAGTCTGCCCTACCGTTATCAGGTATCGTACTCGCAGGAACAAAAACCTCCCTACCTTCAGGCGTAACAAAAAAGGGTTCGGGAACCAGGTTGGCCTCTTGGTAGACATAGTTATTGGTAGTATGGCTAAAAATGGCATTTAACCCAAGCGTATAGCGTGATCCGAAAAAGTGGGTATAACTTAGATTGGCCTTGTAGATGGTCGGTACCTCAAAATCTTTACTTACGGCATTTATGGTAGAAAAGGGAGTTACTCCCGCAGGCACACCTGGTACTGTACGCGAATCATTTCTGTAGGATGGGAAATCAGGTACCGGAACATCTGCTCCCGTTACATCGATGGCGCCCAATAGCGTGCCACTGTTCTGGATATTGTTCACCTGGGCGTAATAGTGGGGTTGCGACGTAAAAATACCCCCTCCCATTTTTATGATATCCCTATCGTTTCCTTGTACATTATAGGTCAATTGAAATCTGGGCTGAATGTTATCAAAGTCCTCTGGTTTTTCGTCGGTACGAATACCGAGTTCATTAAAAACCGTAGGGTTGAATTCCGCTGCATCTAAAAAAGCGGTGGCATCATACCGTATGCCAGCGGCCAAGTTCAAATTGGGTACAATGTCAAATTCTACCTGTGCAAAAGCAGACAGGTCCAAAACCGTTTGTTTTACCAATGAAGACCCCTGTAGCGGTACTTCACGGGCATATCTGGCCGGATTTAGATTTTCAAAGTCATCCAAAGAATCGAAGAAAAACCGTCCGTTCTGCTCATTGGAGAGTTGGGTTTCCAGGTAGGTGATCAAGTTATCGGTGCCGAAGGTAAAATTATACTTTCCAGAACTCACATAGGTGGTATTGGTAAGTTGTACTTGATTTTCAAGATTCGTTTCAGGGGTAAACCGCTGCCCTCCTAACTGAACACTACGGTTACTGTTACTGCCGTTGGGCAACTCAGATTCCACTTGCACAATGGCCCTCGGGATATTCTGGGAAGGCAGCTCCGAATTTGGGGAAAAGATACGTTCTGCATGTTGGTATTGAACCTTGAACTCGTTCGTTACATTTGGAGATAATACCGAACGTAAGGAGAGAAAAGTGCTATTTTCCTCTGATTTAAAATCAGAAAATGATTCGGCAATGACGATATTCGAGTTGTCGTTCACACTCAATGGGTTATCCCACTGGTTGTACAGATTGCGTAAGGTCAACCTATGTTTGTCGTTGATTTGCCAATCTAAACGGATGAAAAGGTTATTTGCTTCCGTGACCCGATCAAATTGACCCACCTGTCGCGAATCGCTGAGACCGTATGAAGTTCTACCGATCTGCAGGAAGCGGTCCAAATTGGTTTGGGTGATTCCCAATCTATTCGCATCATCATCACTTTGAATATTACCGATGAATTGAGGGTCCCCTGCATCTTGCCGCTCATAGACCAAAAAGAAATGTAACTTATCCTTAACCAGCGGTCCGCCCAAACTTAACCCGTATTGCGAGTTATAAAAGTCCGCCTCCCGTTCTTCCCCCTGAATCGTAAAGGAGCTCTGAAGTGCATCTGCCCTATGGTAAAAAAATGCACTTCCACTAAATTCGTTAGTGCCCGACTTTGTAACAGAAGTGATGGAACCTCCACCCTGTCTGCCTTGGGCCACATCATAGTCATTTGTGGTGACCTCAAATTCTCGAATCGCTTCTTGAGAAATGGTGTAGGGCCCTCTTCCTATTTCTCCAGCGGTCAAGGTATTCCTGAAATTCACACCGTCGATGGTTACATTGGTCGACGTTCGCCTTTGCCCTCCCAAATTCAGGTCTCCCCCACCCTGCAAGGGAGATAGACTGGTTAATCTCGTAAAGTTTCTGCCTTCGGTCGGTAAATTTTTGATCTGCCCCGCACTTATTTTAGTAGAAGCCCCCATTTGCTGTATCCTTTTAGTCAACGTGTTGGAGGAAACCACCACCTCGTCTAGCGAAGTAGCTGATTCCTCCATATTAAAATCAAGGGTCAGCGCGTCACTTAAGTTCAGTGTAAAGCCTTCTTTGGCTTGTTCCTGAAATCCTAAATATTGAGCACTGATGGTGTAAGGACCACCCAAGGGCAGCTGTTGTATTTTGTAGCTCCCATCTTCATTGGTAATGGAGCCGGAAGTAAACCCGGTTGCAGTATTTTTTACGATAATGGTCGTGCCCATTAAAGGCGCTCCGGTGCCATCGGTGACTTTTCCCTTAATGGAAGCATTTGTTGCCTGGCCAAACGAGAATAATGTAGAGGCGAGCATGATTAACAATAGAACTTTCCTGTGGAATGTACATCTCTTTTGATGCTTTAAAACGTAGTTTTTCATCTTCATATGTTTAATTTGAAGTGTAAAACTATCTGTGGCAAACCCTGTTTACATGTTAAGTTTTAACATCTGCCGTCATCTTAACCATAAGTTTGAAATTATTTAACATGAGGTCAATGGTCAAGCCCTGGGCTGCTTTAATGGACGGGCGAAGCTCCCTAATTACGAAATTCGGGGTTTTACGTAAGCTGTAAAGTAAGCCCAAGAGGCATTGAAATTGTATCAAATGACCGATTACCGAGCAGGCGTCTGAGCGTTTTAGTACGATCATCACCTAAAAACAAAGTATAGTGCTTATTGAAAGATTAGGAATTATAATCTAAACTCTCTGATCGATGTGTCCTCACCAAAAATATAAGGATAATGTGCTCTGGCGTTAGCCTCCATAAACGAAATGGGAACATCTTCAAAATGACCATAATCCTCTAGGTATTCCATAAAAACTTCGCCCTCATTGTTGAACTCTTGAAAGACGGAATCGCTTTCACCGTCAAAATCCAAGGGCGATACATTGCACCTCGTACACAACGTTTGATTGAACGCCGGAGAGACCTTCAGCCATTTCCCGTCCAACAGCAAATCAACCATGCCGTGCGGAGTTAATTCATTGGTGCCGAATTTTTCAATGAGCCGTTCCACACCAATGTGGTTTTTGACTTTGGCCAAATGTATTCTTGCCGGTATGCCCAAAGCACGTAATCCTGCAATTAGGATAACGGATTTATCGATGCAGTGTCCGGATTTTTGTTGTACCAAGTAACTTGCCCTATAGTGTTTTTTGGAAAAACTGAGAAAATAGGGGTCATACCTATAACCATCCCTTACTTTAAGGTATAATCGCTTTGCTTTCTCTTTTAAGGGTACGGTATCTTCTCTAAATTCATGAACTAAGCGCTGTATTTCGTCAGATTCGAAATCGAAAAAATAGGTTGGTGCCAAATAATCCATTCAGTGTAAGTGTTCGTGCTAGAGCGACGGGTTGATATGAAACTTTGATTGTGTTATCCTTCAAAAATAATCATTTTTATCAGTTGATGACGTGGCACTAGGAGAGATCAACATTCCCTTCCCGTTCAATATTCTCTAACCTAAAAACGTTTTGTGATGAATGCTGAATCATTTCAACTACTTATTTTGAATACGGGATGACTATGGTAACCGTTAGGTGAATTTTAATGTAGTCAGTAGGTCACACCCTAGAGCCCATTTTAAATTCGATTCAACATTGAGGAGGTCCAAAGGATCTATTGGCCATGCACCAATAGCTTCGGAATTCTTTGACAGACTATACCGATAAATACACCCTATGCATTTTAATGGATAGACGAGGAACCGGATTCGCGCTTAACGATGTTTTCTGAATACTGGGCGAACCGTTTTTTAATTTGAAGTTAAGCCGTAACGGTTATTTGCTTTCCTTCACATTCTTCGTTTGGTTTTGGTAGGGACTCAATTTTACAGGAAACTCCGCTTCGCGCCCATACAGTTTTATTTCTTGGATATCTGCTGGCAAGTAATATCCGGCATCTTCCAATGCTTCTTTCACGTTACGCACCACATTCCCTTTCGTGATCAATGCCGAACGCCGGAAATCTTTGGTGTCTACCCAGAAAAAAACCTTGAGGTTGACCGTACTCGTCGCCAATTCCTCTTCAATCACAAAATTTTGATGTTCCTCGTCTTCGATCACGTTGGGCTCTTTTTTCAAGGCCTCCATAACCGTTTTTTTGGCACCTTCGATATTATCCTCATAGGCGATGCCGATGATAAAATCCCATCTAAAGAAACCATCTTCTGTAAAATTGGTCACCGGCTTCGTCAACACATCGCTATTGGGAATATACACGTCCTTCCCATCAAAAGTCTTTAATTTTGTATACCTAAATTCCAAGGCCTTCACTTTACCAAAGTTATCCCCTATTTTCACAGTATCATCGACATCGAACGGCCTGCCAAACGCCATGATAATACCTGCAATAAAGTTTTGTCCAATGTCCTTGAACGCAAAACCAAGTACAACCGCACTGGCACCCGCAGCCGTTAGTATACCTGCGGCCACAGCACCTAGACCAGAGGCCTGTAGGGCTAACATGATGGCGACAATGATGAATATGTACTTTATGGCCCGCCCAAGAAATTTACTCATCAACGGATCATCGGTCTTTGTGAAAAGACGCTTTCTGATG
>JBARCC010000399.1:0-3561 GCA_049793635.1 Maribacter sp.
GAAGTACACCGTTCTCCTTATTATACCCAAGCGATAGTATATATCCATAGCTTAAAATTTAAAGTTATAGGTGATGGAGGGTATGGGAATGGCAAAAATGGAGCTTTGAAATGCCTTGACCTCCCCGTCATCGGTCAGGAAAAAGACAGAATAAGGATTGTTCCGTCCTAGAACATTGTATATGGATATCGTCCAGAAACTATGTGCGAACTTCTTAATTTTATGGTTGCCCTCAATATTCAACCCAACATCCAACCGGTAATAATCAGGAATCCTGAACTCGTTCCGATTACTGAAAAGTACGAACTCAGAATTATTGAAGTTGAAAGATCCTACGGGAAAGGTTATCGGTCTGCCCGTTTGATAGATAAAATTTGTGGAAAGGCTAAATCTGCGGGTCAGTTTATAATTGGCCACCAAGCTAAAATCATGTGGTTTGTCAAAATTCGCAGGGAAAAATTCACCGTTGTTGATCCGTTCTTCGCTAAATTCACTATCGAACTTCAGGAACGAGCGCGAGTAGGTGTAGCCCAACCAGCCGTTTAGATCGCCCCGGTTTTTTCGAAGCAATAGTTCAACACCGTATGCTTTCGCATCGCCTTGCAGTATTTCGGTCTCTATCTCTTGGTTCAACAGGAGTTCCGCACCGACTTTAAAATCAAGCACGTTTCTTGAATTTTTGAAATACCCTTCTAGACTTAGCTCGTACATATTCTCCTCCAAATTCTTATAAACACCCAGCGAATATTGAAATCCTTGGGCGGGCTTGGTGTTCGTATCCGAAAGTTTCCAAGTATCGATGGGTGATATCGTGGTAGTGTTAGAAAGTGTGTGTATGTATTGAAACGTATTGTTGGCACTGGCCTTGATCGATAGATCGGATGTAAGGAGATACCTGGCAGAAAACCTGAACTCGGGCCCTCCGTAAGTGGTGATAAACTCGTTGCGTTCAAATTCTTGGGTATCGATCAAATTGGCCTCGTTTCTTGGAAGGTTTTCTTGATAAACCCTTTGTATTGATGGCCCTAAAGCTGAAAATACGGAAAAACGTACACCGGCATCGATCAGTAATCGATCGCTCATTTTAAATTTGTCCGAAATAAAAAGTGCTGATTCCAGTCCTTTTTCCCGAGGGATATCGATTTGTTCAATGATGGATTCCTCGTTCAATGGATTTCTGTTGCCCGGATCTACAAGATAGAGTTTTGAGGACACCCCATATTCTAAGGTATGCCTTTCGTTGAGCAGCTTTACAAAATTCAATTTTAGCTCCGTTTCGTTGATGGTATAGCCCAGGTCAAAATCACGGTTCGCATCGCCATCGTATTCGATTTCAAAATTATATTCGCTATTGGCGAGCGTAAGCTCGGCCTTGTTTTTTTCATTGAACTTATGGTCCAGGCCAATCGAAATCATACGATTGCCAAAACCGAAAAGGGAATCTGAAGTAATGCTAAAGTTGTCCTTGCTGTAATATGCGGTCGCCCGAATACTATTGTTGTCATTGAGTTTGTGGGTATACTTTGCGACAACATCGTAAAAGGAGGCCTGGCTATTGTTCAGGGATTCATCGTCTAAGGATTGCAGTATCCAGTCTGAATAGGTTCCCCGACCTCCAACAAGTAAGGAGGCCTTATCTTTCACTATCGGGGTTTCCAGTACGATATTGCTGGTCACGGGCCCTATCGAAGCTTCTCCGGTAAACTTGGAGGTATTGCCGTCTTTGGTAGAGATGTCGAAGACAGAGGCCAATCGGCCTCCGAACCGTGCCGGTATGTTTCCTTTATAGATGGTAACGTCCTCTACAGCATAGGGGTTTAAGGCCTGAAAAATCCCGAAAAAGTGGGAAGGGTTGTAAATCACGGCCCCGTCCAATAAAATAAGATTCTGGTCCGTATTACCTCCGCGTACATTGAAACCTGCAGCACCCTCCCCAGCGGTACTGATGCCGGGTAAGGTCGTAGCGACTTTCAATACATCCCGTTCTCCCAGAATTAACGGAATGTTCTTGGTTTCTTCGGAACCTATTTGATTGGCTCCAGTGGTGGCATCCTCTACGTTTTTTCTGGCCGACCCGGTAACGATCACTTCCTCTAATTGCTCTAAGCTATCCTCTAACGAAAAGTTGTACGTACCATGGTTATAGGTGATTACCTGCAGTTCTGTATCCGAAAAGCCAAGCGATTTGGTTCTTAAGGTACTTCTGCCAAAAGGCAATTCTATTTCGTAATAGCCATCGGCATCGGTAACCGTGCCTATATTGCGGTTCTCGATTAAAATGGCCAAATCTTGAATAGGTTCTCCCGTGGAGCTTGAGGTTACAGTTCCCGTCAGTAAAAATCTCTTACCGGTAGGATCAGGACCTACTTTTCCGACCCGTATGGTTTTTGAGGAAATAGGTCGACTTACCTTTTCGGTGTTTAAAAAAATAGGGGCGGCCTCATTACTAGCCTCTCTTTTTATTTCCCCTTTTAACCAATCCAAACTTTTTCCAAAAAACCCTTGGGGTAGGCGGTCATAAATGGTTTGATTACGAATCAAGTAGACTTTTTGGTCGGGAGCACTATAAAATTGAATATCCGTGCCTTCCAAAATTTTGGTCAAAAAGGAGTCTAAATTAATGTTCACATCATCTCATGATCGTGTGGTATCGCCCAGCCAATCTTCTACATAAAAAAAGCGATATCCAGTTTGTTTTTCAACATTTTCCAAAACCGATGATATGGTTTCGTCTTGGTAGGAAATAGAGAATGTAGCCGCTTGCTCTTGGCTGAAAACAAGGGCCGAGTAGTAAAAAAGCATTATTGAAAAGAATCGTTTCATCAGCGGTCAGGTTTTGGCTTCTCTTGAAGTTCACGCTTTATTTTTTGCAAAAGGGAGATGATGCCATATGCATTTAGGGAGCGCCCCGTGTTCGTAGCCATCAATTCATTGCGGACACTTTTTTCAAGCGGGAAAATATGTAATAGGGCCCTTTTACTCTTTACTGGATACAATTGCCCATCGTAAACTACCCTATATGCACTTCGATCCTTAAATTCGTAATACACCCTGTTTCGATTCAATTTTCGGACATCGACCTTATGGTGTTTTTTATAGAATGTAACATAGGTAGACCGGTCGATGAGTTCATAAAAACCATTACTTAAAGTAGATTCCTCACCTGGGAAAGATGCTTTGATAAATTTTCTGTCCTTTAATTGAAAACTGTCTATTTTTTGAGTTTCCAATTTCATGGGTGGAACGCCAGCGCTATTTTTCAATGCGATGATTATTTGGTCTTTGAAGAGGTCATATTTCATCAGTACGTTATGGAAAGGGTCTCCATCGTACCAAATGGTGCCTTGCATAAAATTGGGTGAGTCCAAAAACCGGTGTTTTTCATTGATCACCTGGTATTCTTCTACATACTCGGCGGCGGCATAAATTCCAGTATTTACAATTCCTATTTGCCCATCGTGCCAGATGTACAGTGAATCTAAACTTCTGTTCTGGCCAATTGCCTTGATGCATAGACTGGTACAAATAAACAGCACTATCTTTATCTTTCTAGCTAGCATA
>JBARCC010000400.1:0-1594 GCA_049793635.1 Maribacter sp.
GGTTACAATCTTGGAAGTATTTATTCGGAAGGGGAAAAACAGCAGATATCGTATATAAGGTCTTATTTTTAATGTTTGTGGTTATCGGTGCCGCAGCAACCCTAGATGCCGTGATCAAGTTTTCCGACGCGATGATATTGGCCTTGGTATTCCCGAACATGATAGGGTTACTCATTCTTTTCCCAAAAGTGAAGAAAAGCTTTGACCGGTATTTGACGGCAATAAAAAAGGTGTATTAATACATAGCCCTTTGAAAAATTTAAAATCCCACTTCAAGTTCACGAAACAGGAACGAAGTGGGATTTTCTTTTTACTATTGCTTCTCATTGGTGTCCAACTTGGGTATTACCTGTATGATTCCACGACGTCGACAGGTGCAGCGCCTATGGTACCGGATGTAGAGACGCAAGCTAGGATAGATGCGTTAAAATTAGCGTCCGCAACCAAGGACACCCTTACGCTGTTTCCGTTCAACCCCAATTTTATTACAGATTTTAAGGGGTACACCTTAGGGATGTCCTTGGATGAAATCGATAGGTTGCACCGGTATAGGGAAAAAAGCAACTTCGTCAATTCTGCGGCGGAGTTTCAGGAAATCACCTTGGTCTCCGATTCCTTGCTTGCACAGATAGCGCCCTATTTTAAATTTCCCGAATGGACCAGGAAAGAAACGTTCGTTAAAACTGTAACTTCAAACAGTACGCATCAAAATCGATTTGGGTCGGCAGACGTAAAGGATTTAAACGTGGCTACCGCGGTCGATTTACAGCGAGTACACGGAATAGGGGAAAAGCTATCTGCCAGAATCATCAAATTTAGGGATCGTCTTGGCGGATTTTTGGTAGATGAACAACTTTACGAAGTATATGGCTTAGAGCCCGAGGTCGCTTCACGTGCATTGCTTGTATTCAAGGTCATCACCATACCCGAAATCGTTAAAATTAATGTAAATACAGCAACAGCCCAAGAGTTGTCTAAATTGATATATCTTCAAAAAGACGTGGTTTACGCCATTATTAATTATCGTAATCTCAACGGAGGTATCGATTCTTTGAACGAATTAGAAAATGTCGAAGGATTTCCTATAGATAGAATTGACAGAATTAAGTTATATTTGTCCCTATAAAAAAACGCTATGAAAAGTATGTACTTCAGTGAAGAACATCAATTATTCAGGGAAAGTCTAAAGGATTTTTTGCAAAAGGAAGTAGTTCCGCACATCGATAAATGGGAAGCTGACGGTACTATCGAAAAATTCATCTGGAAGAAATTTGGGGATATGGGTTATTTTGGCCTAGCGACCCCTGAAGAGGATGGGGGTCTAGGATTGGACCTTTTTTATACGGTCATTTTTCTGGAAGAATTGCAGAAGGTAAATTCTGGTGGTTTCGCTGCTGCGATTTGGGCACATGCGTATTTGGCCATGACCCATTTGAATAAGGAGGGTGATTCCTTTATAAAGGAAAAATACCTGCGACCAAGCATTAGCGGTGAAAAGGTGGGGTGTCTTTGCGTTACCGAACCTTTTGGGGGTAGTGATGTAGCTGGGATGCGCACTACCGCGGTCAAAGAAGGAGATCATTATATCTTAAAT
>JBARCC010000401.1:0-2535 GCA_049793635.1 Maribacter sp.
GGTCAGGCCAAGAATAAACATACCTATATGCAGCATGCGCTAAGTGAGGTCGTCAATAAAGAGACCAGAAACCGGTTGGACCTCGGTCCGCTGGCAAGAGGTGGGAATTCATACACGCCGGGCTCTACGGGCGGAAACCTACGTCAAAGTAGTGGCGCCTCATTCCGTATGATCGTAAATACAGGCGATTGGGATGCTGCCGAAGCGACCAACGGCCCGGGGCAATCCGGTAATCCGGATAGTCCGTTTTACGACAATCTCTTCGAGCCATGGGCAACAGATCAGTATTTTCCGGTGTATTATTCCCGTGCGAAAATTGATTCTATAGCCGTCAGCACCAAGACGCTTAGTCCCAGTAAAAAATAGACCAAATAATTATCGAACCGAAAATTTAGAACCTACATACGCCATAGGAATGTAGGCCACCAGTAGGTCCAACACATTGAACCACATCGGCCCTCCCAGCTGACTGATATTGATTGTACCGCCAATCAGAAAAAACACTCCAATGAGCAGGCCCATGAGCATCTTACGGGTAGCAGCTATTTTCACGGCGACGACTGCCCCGACCAGGGTACCCAATGCATGTGCCAAAAAAGGAAAGATAAAGTGCTTGGGTTCGAACAGATGCATGGTCGCCTTCAACCCTTCCATCGTGGTGATATCACCACCCTCCGGAGGGGGAATTACGGAACCGCTGATCATCACGATACCCATATTCACCATACTGCCCACGATGAGGCCAGCGATAACGGCCAGACTGTTTTTTAGAATAGGTTTCATAGGTAATCATGTTGGGTTGGTCTTTTAAATATACGGATTACTGATGTGTCACAACCTCCCTTTTATTCATAACTTGCTACAATTCTTAAAAATATGATGTTTTCCCGCAAGGGTATACGTTGAATTGGAATTACCTTGTGTATCGTACATTAGAAACTGCTTTTTCAAATTGATAGAAGAAAGTAGTTACTAAAAAAACTAGTCGCATGTTTGTCTGCCGTTATAAAGGGAAAAGTGTACCTAGTTATGTTTAGCTGACCATTGGTATTCATTTAAAAAAAACGAAAAATGAAAAAAATACTTTTCACAGTACTATGTATTTCAAGTGCACTACTATTTTCTCAAAATGACGGGTGGCATATAAGCACAACTGAAAATTCAAATTATACCGGTATTGCCATTGCAAATGGTAGAATAGGAATGCTTAGCTCCTCAAAGCCTCTTCAAATACAGCATGTTGTTCTGAACAATGTCTATGATGTTGACCCTAACTTAAAAGTAAGTCAAATCCTTCATGGTATGAACTTTGGCAATCTTGACATGTACATTGATGGTGAAAAAATCACGGAAGATAATATCTCAAATTGGAAACAAACCATGAATATGAAAAGTGCGGCGTTAACCACAAGTTTTGATTTTAAGGACAACACTAAAATTTCATGTACGGTTTATGCCCTTCGTAATTTGCAATATACCGGATATATAGATGTCAGTCTCCGGGCTACCAAAGAAATAAAGGTTACGGTTACCGGAAAAATACTGACCCCAAAAGAATACCAAACTCCCAACAATACATTTCAAATATTAAAAGATGTTGAAACCACTATGCCAATCTTACAATCCGTTGCCCTAAGCCCATATGGCAAACACCTTGTTAGCACATCGGGTACATTTATTTGGCACGATATAAATTCTTCAAGAGAACACCAAAGACCCGCTCTAAACCATAAAGTTATCTCAGACTATGAAAATACCTTATCATTTAATTATACCCTAAAGAAAAATGAACCTTTAGATTTTGCATGGACCGGTGCGCAATGTACCACCAAAGATTTTTCTGATCCAAAATCTGAATCGGAAAGAATGGTAATCTTCAATTTATTGAATTCGAAAGAAGTACTACTAGCACAACATAAAGCGCAATGGGGTAAACTTTGGGAAGGGGATATTATTATAGAAGGAGACCAAAAATCACAGCAAGACGTTCGTTTGGCATTATATCATCTGTACGCTTTTGGTCGTGGTGATTCTAATTTAAGTATTGCTCCTATGGGTCTATCGTTACAAACACCCTATAATGGACATATATTTTGGGATACCGAACTTTGGATGTTCCCACCTTTGTTGATGTTCAATCAAGATATTGCGCGCTCTTTGGTCAATTATCGATCTGACAGATTAGAGCCTGCAAAAAAGAGAGCTTTAAATTATGGTTACCAAGGTGCGATGTTCCCTTGGGAGAGTGACGACACAGGTGAGGAAGCTACGCCACCTTTTGCGCTCACCGGGCCTTTTGAACATCATATTACGGCGGACATCGCTATAGCCTTCTGGAATTATTACCGTGTTACCCAAGATAAAAAGTGGTTGACCCAAAAAGGCTATCCCTTAATGAAAGAAGTGGCAGATTTCTGGGTAAGTAGGGTTACTGAAAATAACGATGGTAGCTACTCCATCAATAATGTTGTCGGGGCAAATGAATTTGCACCAAATGTAAATGATAACGCCTTTACTAATGGAGCTGCAATGACG
>JBARCC010000402.1:0-5943 GCA_049793635.1 Maribacter sp.
CCCATATCTTTACCATGTAATAAAAACGAAGTATAATTTTTCATTTTCATATAGTGTTCTCGTAAAAGAGTCTGGTCTTCACTGATCGGACTCTTTTTAGTTTACAGCGGATTCATTTGTCTTGCACAAGAAGCTCAGCAATTTAAAAAGAAAAAACCCCTTTGAACTTTGTCTTTCGAAGGGGTAAAAATGTTTTTATATAACGTTAGTTCCAGAGTGGGGTAGGGTATTTGCCACTATCCGATTTTTCCTTAAGGCTTTCCGTTGCAGTTTCCTTATCACTGGCATAGGTGACCCCAAACCAATCTCCGCCAGATGGAATGCATTTCACCTCTATTTCATCGGCCTGCAGCATTTCCTGAATCATTAGGGGAATATAAAGTTCGCTATTCGCTATTCGGTTTTCATCTTTTAAAAAGATGTTGAACTCAGCTTCTATTTTATCGAATATCGAAGGTCTACATACCCAAAAGTTCATGCTGGCCTGTTCATCACCGGTAAATTTCAATCCTGTATCCTCATCTATGATGTTGCCATCTTTCTGCACAATTTTAAGACGTTCTTGCACTGCGATGAGGTTGTCCCCTTCCACTTCACAGACACCCCGTGACACAGAGCCATGTTCAGATAGGGTGTCTTTAAGAGTATAGCCTAAAAGGGCATATGCTTTGGTATTCGATGTAATGAAATCTGCCGCTTTTTTGTAGGCGGATTGCCCATAGAAATCGTCTGCATTAATGACCACGAAGGGCCCGTTGATTACATTTCTTGCCGTCCATACCGCATGCGCCGTTCCCCATGGTTTTTTACGTTCCCCGGTAAAGGTTACTCCTTCGGGCAAATCGGTAAGCTCTTGGGCCAATACATTTAGCGTGATGTTTTCCGGTAATCTTTTGGAAAGATGCTCTTCAAGAAACGATACGTTTTCCTTTTTAGTGATGACGACGACCTGCTTAAAACCATTTTGAATGGCATCATAAATGGCAAATTCCATTAAAAATTCACCGTTAGGTCCCAAATCATCGAATTGTTTTAGTTTTCCATATCTACTACCACTTCCGGCAGCCATTAAAAGTAGGGTCATGCTATTTAAAGTTTAAGGTTCAAAAATAACGAAAGCAACTAAATCTTACAGGGCATTATCGTGGTAAAAGTTTTAAAATGGGAGACACATGCTTTCACGATCCCCGAGTTTTCATAATTTAAAGGTTCTAAAACGCAACGTATGGTAGTAAGAAGAGATTTTATCAGGAATTCGGCAATGGCAAGCTTTGGCATGATGACCCTACCGGGTTTTGCACGGAACACCTTTAGCACCGCAGAAAAATTAAATGTTGGTTTAATAGGGGTCGGACTAAGGGGAACGAACCATTTAGAGAACCTATTGCTAAGAAACGATGTCAACATTACTGCCCTCTGCGATGTGGATGCAACCAGAATCGACATCGCCAAAAAATTGATTGCCGCTGCCGGGGGTAAACATCCTAAATTATTTGGCACCAACGACGTTGATTATAAAAACCTTTTGGCATCGAAGGATGTCGATGCCGTACTAATTTCCACACCTTGGTTATGGCATACGCGTATGGCTGTAGATGCTATGGAAGCGGGCAAGTATGCAGGGGTGGAAGTTTCCGCGTCAAATACCTTGGAAGAATGTTGGGATTTGGTGAATACGCACGAGCGAACGGGCACTCATGTAATGATTCTTGAAAATGTGAACTACCGGCGCGATGTTCTTGCCGTGTTGAATATGGTGAAGCAAGATGTATTCGGTGAACTCGTGCATTTTAGATGCGGCTATCAACACGATTTACGCCATGTAAAACTGAACGATGGCCGAACCGCATATGGTAAAGGTGTTGAGTTCGGAGAAAAGGGCATCTCAGAATCTAAATGGCGGACAGCACATTCCGTCAAAAGAAATGCAGATGTGTATCCCACACATGGGTTGGGTCCTATAGCGGTAATGGCCGATATCAATCGGGGGAATCGATTTGTATCCATGACCTCCCATGCCACAAAAAGTATTGGGCTGCACAACTATATCGTTAAGGTTGGGGGAGAAGACCACGCGAACGCTAAGGTCAGATTTAAACAAGGCGATGTCATTACCTCCACCCTCAATACTGCGAATGGTGAAACGATCATCATTACCCATGATGTTAATCTTCCAAGGCCTTATTCACTTGGTTTTCGGGTGCAGGGAGCACATGGGATATGGGAAAATGACGGAAACCGTATCTACATCGAAGGAAAATCAAAGGAAACGCATCAATGGGATGCCGATAAGGAATGGCTGGAAACCTATGACCATCCGTTATGGAAAAAGTATGGGGAGTATGCCTTGGATGCAGGGCATGGAGGAATGGATTTCTTCGTCCTTAATTCCTTCATTGAATCTGCAAAAGCCAACAGTGCCCCGCCCTTAGATGCCTATGATGCCGCGGCCTGGAGTGCAGTTACCCCGCTTTCCGAAAAATCGATCGCAAATAATGGGGAACCTCAAGATTTCCCAGATTTCACACGTGGTCTATGGATGAAAAGAACCCCATATGAATGGATGAAGGAAACGTACTAAAATATTTTTCTACAATACCCTTATGGGATTACGCGGTGAACATTCAACGTGTAATCGGTTCCTGTTTGGAACTTTGCCCACCTACCGCCGGCCAAGTGCGTTATTCGAGGTAAAACGATGAATCAAAGACGAGATGATTATCAAATACGTAATTACAAGCCATTTTTTTATATAATTAGCAATAATTAACATTAAATATTGTTGTATTATGAATACCTTTATATAATTAAATAAGCACGTTATGAAAAATATCCTTTATGTAACCCTGGTTTTTGTGTTGGTAAACCTTTCAACGGTTTCTGCCAATACTTTTGGAGAGATCAATCCCATGAATTCTAGTGCACTCATCAGTCAGATTTACAATATGCTTGACGAAGCCTACGTGCCCAATGAGATAAGAGGGCAAAAAGCTGAAGTACGCCTTGCGGTCGATACTGATAATATGGTGAGAATATTATCCGTTGCAGCGGATAGTGATAGGCTCGAAACGTATATTCGGGAGAATATCGATTTTCAAAAAATCAGAAAAGGAACCTTTGAATCGGGAATTGTGTATCGCGTTCCTATCGAAGTGGCTGAATAAAATGGTGAGTTCCTGCGTGCAGGGCATTGAAAATGTGAGAACCTAGGGTTTATGCCGCATAGGGGGTTGATACGTTTGGTGTCTTTAATGAAATCAGTGTTTAATCTAACGAATTCTTTTCCGGTTGGAAGATTTTCGTGGATAGCCGGTCACAGGTAACTTGGTATGGTACTGGAGTCGGATGCCTAAAATCAGCTGGCCTTTACTTCTGTTCTGTGCTCCAAACTTTCGGTATCTTCTTCAGTCCGTGCAAGTTTCAAAGGTGGTCGTTCCGTATTGCTTTCCAATGTCGTATTTTGAGAAGGTCGTATTGCCTTGACGAATGTTGGAATGTAGGACAAAACCATGATCGCCGCCCCAATACTTAAAATAGCGATAGGATCGATAAAAAATTCACTAAAAGAGAAAATGCCTATAATCAGAACCGTGGATAGCGGTAAGGAGCAGGCCAATATGTTGATGCCAAAATCGATGTCAAAAGTGGGCTTTTTTTGCCCATCGTTTTCTTCCATGCTTTGGATGGCACTCATGTGTGCAAATGGCCAAAAACTGCATGCGCTTTGAGGAAATACCACCAATAAGAGCACCATTGAACTGCCGATGGTAGGGAACAGAAAAATGAACAGTGCCGAGAGGATAAACGTAATACCGGAGCGTCTTGCCAAAAGTGACACAATTAAGCCAAATTCCCTTGATTTTATACGTACCGCCATCCCGATGAACAGCAACACCAGAGGGGTCATGATTACACTCATACTGGTTATCGTATTTCCCAGAAACGCAGGAAGTGAACTCAGCGTAAGACCGAAGCCAAGCAATATTAGGGCCGATATGATCACAAGGTTGATCGGCTCGTTCAACATCGAAAGTAAAAGACTTTTTATTTTTCCCGAAGTGGTCACAATAATATCTTTTATAGCCCTGGCGTGATACCAGTTAATCGCTAGCATATACAGAAGTATCAGTACAAAGATTTTATTACCAACATCTGCTAAAGCTGCGAGTGCCAAATACTCGTCCCCTAAATAGACCACGATAAACGGAAAGCAAGAGAGGCCGGGCGCCAACGAGGGCAACAGCATCATCAGCGTTCTTTTTTTGGAACCTTGATTTTTTGGCAAGGAAGCACCCAGTAGGTATTTACTGGCCAAGGCCATTAAAAAGTTGAATACCAATGCCAACAGCGGAAAAATCAATAAAGAAGTTTTAAGCTCTATCTTCAGCAAGGCCACAAAAATGGTGGCGGGCAGGGCAACGCACAAGATGAGGGTCTTTAGCCCACTCAAATCTTGCTTGGCCACTTTTTTTTGCAAAAGGATTCCTAAAGCGATGATCAGTATTAATTCCAGTGTTTTTTGTAGTGCAAAATCCATGTTCAAAAGGGTTTTTCAATTTATGTAGCGTTTGCTAGAGCGAGTACATATGAATAGTCGATCGGAGCTGAATTGAGAACCATTGTGTCAAGGCAATTTTTCCTTCACCCAGCTCCCGGACTAATTCAAACTTAAACTAGCACTTTTTCAAGGGCAGCGGTAAACAGCTTCATCTCCTCCATGGTGCCCATGCTCACACGGCACCAGTTTTTACCATAGATTTCAAAAGCCCTGACGCCTACGCCTAGGGCGGTCATTTTTTCAAGAAAGGGTTGACCTTCCATTTCAATGGGGAATAAAATAAAGCTTGTAGAAGAAGGTACGTACTCGAAGCCCATACGCTCTAGGTTGGTATACACATACTCCCTACATTCCTTGTTCAATGTTCTTGATTTTTCCTTAAAAGCAATATCGTCCATACTCGCCATTGCAGCGTATACCGAGGGTAGGGTGATTCCCATACCACCACGGGTTACTTTTTGAATGATTTCCAAGGTTTCGGGCTGGGCGACGATATAACCGACACGCAATCCTGCCATTCCCTGTATTTTGGAGAATGTTCTTGCGATAATGACGTCTTTACCTTCACCGATTAAAGAAACCATGCTTTTCTTTGCTTCATCCTCCAAAAACCCTAGGTAGGCCTCATCTATAAAAATTGGGGTTTTTTCGGAAACGCGGGAACAAAAATCCAGTAATTCTGCATGATCGGTCATGCTGCCGGTCGGGTTGTTCGGGTTACAGATATAGACCAATTTCGTATCGGAGTCTATAGCGGCTTCCATGGCGGCCAAATCGTGCGACCAATCTTTTTTTAATGGGATGGGCTTCCAGGTGGCACCTGTGGCCTCCGCGACTTTTATCAATGACATATAAGCGGGGTCGGCAGAAACGATATTGCCCCCATTTTTGAAGAATACCATGGCGGTCTTTTCCAAAAGATCGGAGGACCCCGGACCCATCATAATATTTTCTTGCTTGACACCTTCTTCGGCGGCAATTTTATCCATAAGCGCATAAAGTTCCTTCCACGCATACCTGTTGCCCATGGGTGCATATTTTTGCATGGCATCGACGGCCATCGGAGATGGCCCATATGGGTTTTCGTTGGCGTTTATTTTCGCTGCCAATTCGATAGGTTCCATAGGTGCATATGGTAAATACTCCTTGAAAAACGGAGTGTAGGGAATATTTCCCTGTGCATCTACCCGTATAGGTTGCGATGGAAACGCCCCATACGTCAAATACGGAGCCGCCATTACTCCGGCAGCGGTGAGAACACCTCTTTTAAGCCAATCTCTTCTGTTTACTGTTGTTTTCATACTATGCTATATTTAAGTTTATAATGTTCTAATTCGTTTCTACGGGTTCTGCGTTTACTCCCAAATTGCCCGTGGCGACAATAG
>JBARCC010000403.1:0-4228 GCA_049793635.1 Maribacter sp.
TCTCTTTTCTCTAATTTTCAAGCGAAAAGTTGCTTTTCCGTATTCAGGGTCAATGCTTGATCGTCCATTAAAATTTCTGAAAGTCCCGTTGTTTTTGGAAGCTCGTATTTGAAATAGAACTGCATGGCATGGATCTTACTTTCATAGAATTCCGAACTATAATCACCATTCCCCATAAACATTGCTCTTTGTGCTTCACGGCCTATATCCAACCACTGCCAAGCGATAATGATGGTACTGAAAAATTCCATGAACGGTGTTGCATCGGCCAAGAACCGTTGGTAGTTTCCTTTCATCGCATATCCCATCAAGGATTGTAGTACTCTTTGTGTCAGTTCCAATTTAGACCCTAATTTTTCCGCAAGGGGCTTCAAGGATTCATAAGCCATGCTTTCTTTGATGGAATCCATTATTTCTTCGGAAAGTAATTGTAACGCCTTTCCATTCTCCATCGTTATTTTTCTCCCCAACAAATCTTGGGACTGTATACCCGTTGTACCTTCATAAATGGCAGAAATACGGATATCCCGTAAATATTGTTGCAGAATATAATCGGCACAGAAACCATATCCTCCCAGTACTTGTACGCCATTGTTTACCGAAGTAATCCCCATTTCGGATGGATATGTTTTTACAACAGGGGTCAAAATTTCCAAGAGCATTTTATACTTTTCCCTTCCTTCGGCATCCGGTAACGACTGTGAAAGATCTTGATAGCGTGAGGTTAAAAACACAAGGCTCAAAGCGCCTTCGGAAATGACCTTCTGCAAAAGCAGCATCCGTTTTACATCGGGGTGGTTGATGATCAGCGTCTGTTCTTGGGTGGCATCTTTTTTACCGGTCTTTTGAAGTTCTCGACCCTGGGGTCTTTCTTTCGCATAATTTAAAGAAGCGTGATAGGCCCCGGTAGCGATTGCAGCGGCACCACGGCCAACGGCAATACGGGCGCCGTTCATCATCAAGAACATATACTTTAGCCCTTTGTGGGGCTCTCCGACCAACCAACCGGTGCAATCCTCCTTATCCCCAAAAAAAAGATGTGTGGTACAATATCCCTTTTGTCCCATTTTCTGAAAATCGGCCACCGTAGTAACATTATTATCCTCTAACGTGCCATCCTTGCCAGGTCGCCTTTTGGGCACTACAAAAAGGGAAATCCCTTTGGTACCTTCCGGCGCTCCCTTGATGCGGGCCAGAACCAAGTGCACGATATTTTCGACCCCTTTATAATCCCCTCCCGAAATGAATATCTTTTGACCATTGATTTTATAGGAATCCCCATCGGGTACTGCGGTCGTTACGATATCGGATAGCGAACTTCCGGCTTGTGGCTCGGTAAGACACATCGTTCCTCCCCAATTACCCGACATCATTTTTGGCACATACGTGTCCTTTAGAGCTTGGTTCCCGAAGTGTACGATCAACTCCGCTGCCCCCACCGTAAGGCCTATATAACCTGGTAGATGATTATTGGCAGCTTCCTGTATAAAGGCCGAGGCATGCACCACCATGGAAGGCATTTGCATGCCGCCATCTTCATAAGAGAACGCACCCGCCAAAAACCCCATTTCCCCACCGGCCTTCATGTATTTTTTTACCTGGGGATGTACAATGATCTCGCCATCCTTAAAATGGGCAGGATTTTCATCCATTTCCCGGAAGTAAGGATATAGTTCCTTATCGGAAAAATCCTTTACGGAATCGAGCATCATGGCAATTGAGGCCTCATCATATTCCGAAAAACGTTCCTGTTCAAGCACATCCTTTAGACGGTTTACATTGAACAATAAAAATTTAAGGGTCTCCAGATCTACATAGGTATTGGCCATAACAAATTATTTACAAATTAACATCATTGAAGTTAGGACTTATTCCTAGGAATCTTGTTAAACTGGTTTAATAAATCGGAATCTATCCGTGGAGGAGGATGGTTCTGTGTTAATTTCAGCTGCCAATTCTTGGAAAAACCGTTACATTAGGGCAAACAAAAGCGCTCAAAAAACGAAGACGGTTCATGTATCTGCACCGTGTACCCTATTTGGAAAGTAATAATTCAAATGAAAAAAGTACTTGTCCGTATCGCCTCTATCCTATTTCCTACCAAGGTTACCCAGTATGCGTATAAAAAACTGACCAACCCGCAGATCCGAAAACTTAGAAAGCATGAATTGACCACCTTAGAAAAGGCGGATAAAGAAATGTATAGTTTCAAGAATTTTAACATTCAGCACTACACCTGGAAAGGTGGCGACAACAAAGTGCTACTCATACATGGTTGGGAAGGGCAGGCAGGAAATTTTTCTGATCTGATCGAAAAACTGCTGATCGCCGGTTACACGGTCTATTCTTTTGACGGGCCATCCCACGGATTTAGCAGTAGGGGCGAAACCAGTTTATTCGAATTTACCGAATTGGTGGGGCAGATGATTCGCAGAAACGATATTAAAAATTTAGTGAGTCATTCCTTTGGCGGAGTAGCCACAACTTATGCGCTTTTCAATGATCAAGAGTTACGGATTGACAACTATGTATTGCTTACCACACCGGATACCTTTGGGGAACGCATAAATGATGTTTCAGAAATGGTAGGCATTTCGGAAAAGGTAAAAAACCGATTGATCGAGAAATTGGAAAAAGAAATGGATATTACCATTGAAACCCTTAAGGTAAGCGAATTCGTAAAATCCATAAATGTTAAAAACGCCCTGATCATTCACGACAAAAATGATACCGTCATTCCGATTTCGCGTTCAAAAAAGGTACATCATAATTGGAAGAACGCTGAATTCAAGGAGGTTGAAGGAACTGGCCATTTTCGTATTCTCAGGACCAAAGAGGTCCTCGATTTGGCAATTCAATTTTTGAACCGGCGTTAATGTTCAAAAAACTACCCTTTTCCCAATCGCTTCCGAAGTTTGGATAGGCCAACCGGGGTCAATCCCAAATAAGAGGCTATCAAATATTGGGGCACACGCTGAAAAAGGTCAGGTCGCTTCTCAAGCAGGCGTAAATACCGTTCCTCGTTCGTACGGCTGTTCAAACGCTCTACCCTTGTAAAAATTTTCATAAATGCCTCTTGCATCGATAACCGACCAAAACGCTCTAATTGGTGCGACTTTTCAAAAGAGTTCTCCGCATCCGATTTTTTAATGGCATACACCACAGTGGCCTCAGAAGCCTTGAGGTAATAATTGGAGGGAGTGCCTTTTACGTAGGCAGGCAAGTCGGTAAAAAAGATATCGTCCGTATAAAATTCCAGCACCTTTTGTTCGCCTTCGTCGAGTTTATAATAATAAATACATCCTTTAGCTACATAATAGAAATGCTCCACCAACTGCCCTGGAATAACTAAGGTTTCCCCTTTCTTTAAGAGTACCTTTTGGTACAATCGCATCTGTTCCTCCAAGACCTCATCGTGCACCTTGGTGTAGGATAAAATCTTTTGTTTCAATGTATCGAGATAATGGGTGTGCACGGCTTTGTTAAGGGTTTGCATGTATTAGGGAAGAAATTTTAAGGTACGTATTCTAAATGAGTATCCTAGTTTTATGTTAAACGGGTACCCGCAAAAATTAAGGTACCGGAACCTGATATCGGTAGCGGTAAAACCACGTTTCACACGTTTTTTTCTTCATTTCAACAAAAATATTACATTTTTTCCGAGATATTTTTCAAATTCCCTATCCCAAACCATGTGTATGCCTACAATAACCGACCTACAGTCATTCCTGACCCGTGGCCTTAAAACGCTATTTTTCGGTTCATTTTTCTTTGGTGTCCTTACGCTCAGTGGACAATTTGTGATTCATGAACCATTACAAGAATCTGTCTCCATTCATCACCATACCTCGAGTGCCAATAGCGGCAGGGCAGATGTAAGCATAGGAGATATCTTGGAAAAAAAAGATACACTTCATTTTCTTCCCTTGTACGCTGAAATTGAGAACATCGGCTTTACCACAGACCGTTATTGGATCAAATTCCAAATTCAGAACCGCACCGATATTCCTTTATCCTATATCCTAGAGACGGCAAGGCCCATAATCGATAGTGTAACGTTGTATGGGGTCGGTATTGCGGGAAAGGTTCACATACAGGAAAATGGTGATGCCATCCCTTTTAGAAAAAAAAGTCTACCACACCGAAAAAGTCTTTTCAAGATCGACCTGCAGCCCCAAGCACTTTACACCGGCTACCTCCATATTAAAAACGATGGGGAAGCGTTGGT
>JBARCC010000404.1:0-7880 GCA_049793635.1 Maribacter sp.
GACCCGAGGTGGTTCGGGCCTTACCTCAACCTTGGACGATTATATGCGGTTCGCCCAAATGCTCCTCAACAACGGAAGTTTGGACTCCGTACAGATCTTAAAACCTGAGACCGTAAAATTAATGGCCACCGATCAACTATCGGATAGCATCACCGAAAGGTCTTGGTTACCCTCGAAAGGTCAGGTCGGGTTTGGAATCGATTTCGCAGTGCGCGTGGCACCTCCCAAAACACCCGATGAGATGAACGGGGTAGTCGGGGAATTCTTTTGGGACGGGGCAGCATCTACCCTTTTTTGGGTGGATCCCGTAAACCATTTGACCGCCGTTCTTTTTGTACAGCTTTTTCCCTATGATCAAATCGGCCTTCATAAGCAGTTCAAAGATGCGGTGTATGGGGCCCGTACTTTCGAATAATTGATGTATGGGTAGTGCCTAAGAAAAAGCCCGCTGATTACTGCCCTTCACATTTTAAATGTTTTCACTTTTACTTATCTTTCTACCCTTAAATCATGTTTTATGAAGTTTGAAGATTCAGTGAAATTGGCATTCGTAAAAATGGCCTATGAGGTGATCAAGGCCGATGGCAAAATACATCCTGCAGAAATCGAAGCGTTGAATACCTTGAAAGAAGAAATTGGGATTGATGATTCGCTTATGGAGAAAGCCAAAAACCTGACTTACGATGACGCTATTGGCACCCTTTACAATATGCCCTACGAACAAAAGAAAGCCTTGTCGGCGGTATTGGATGAAATTGCCCATGCTGATGGGACCTTGCACAAGCAAGAAATAAACTTGATCGTCGACACCTTCATTAACCTAGGCATGGGGGAAGAGTCCGACTGATCATCCTTTACATTTTTGAATTATGTTAAACATTTACCGTAACTACGTTGAGCTCTGTAAAATTTTCTCATTTGAGACCGAATGTAAAGAACATCGAAACACTACCTTCAAAAGGGAACATCATTATGGATTCCTAAATTAGGGTGTAAATAACATAGGTACGATACCTGCGGTTTAAACGCTTATGAAACTATTACTTACTTGCTATTCTTTTTTACTAACGACCATTCTGTGCGCTCAAGGAAGTATTTCGGGTAATTTTTCACCTTCTAAAGAGTATACATGGTTGATTGCCTATGCACTCACCCCAGGTGGAGAAAACTATGTGGCCGATGCGGAGGTAAAAGACGGATTCTTTAACCTTAAAATGCCCACAACGGCCCAGCCTGGAATGTATCGGCTCGTATATGCAGTTCCTCAAGATGAATTCTATATCGATGTCATTTACGATAAAAAAGAGCAGATATCCTTTAATTTCGATAGGCAAATCGGACTCACCATCACTAAATCCACTGTAAATAACCATTACAATGCATATTTTAGAAAAATTGCGGCCGTTCAGAAAAAATTAACGGAATTCTTTACCGATGGTAACGGTACGGACGAACAGTATCATGCAATCAAAACTGAGCTCAAGGTACTTCAAGACACCTATGAACAAAGTACCTCAGGTACGATCGCACACCGTTTCATTGCCTCGAACAAGGTCTATATGCCCAAAAAAAGACCTTCCCTAGCAGCCTTTAAAGCGTTGATCGGGACCCATTATTTTGACAATGTGGATTTACACGACCCTATTTTACAAGGATCTGATTTCTTAACGGGTAAGATACAAGCTTACGTGTTCGCTGCCTTTCCTTGGGAAGATACATCGAGGTCAAATGCAGATGACGTAACAAAAGAACGGGTGGATATGGTAGCGGAACGAATAAAGAATACTCCTCAAGAATTTCAAGAAAAAGTCTTTTATAAACTCTGGAACCTCGCAAACACTGCTGCGATGCACGAAATTGCAGATTACCTCTATACAAATCATGTAAAGTCCCTGGCCATTTCGAACGGGCATCTAAAGACCATCGCCGATATCGAATCAGAAACCAAGCTTAGACTAGGGGCCGTATCGCCAGAAATTACGTGGAAAACAAATGGTAAGGAACGATCACTTTCCCAAATGGAAGAAGCGGAGCAGTATCTGCTCATCTTTTGGAGCAGTACCTGTTCGCATTGTCTACACGAACTTCCTATACTCCACAAAGAACTGGCATCATACGAAGGGTTAACCGTAGTGGCCGTGGGGCTTGAAGACGAGGAAACCAATTGGAAAAAAGTGTCAGCGACCATGCCGAACTTCAATCATGCGCTTGCACTGGGCAAATGGGAAAGTGAGTATGTCAAAACCTTCGATATTCAACAAACACCCACCTATTTTATACTGGACCACAAAAAGAGATTTCTGGCCAAGCCGCACAGCGACAAAGAGGTAGTAAAATTTCTAAAGGGCCTTTAAATCCTTGATGGTCTTAAACGCAACATCGACCTGTTCGTCGTTCACCAAAATGGTGAATTCGTTGGTCGTGGAAATAACTTCGTACAGAATTATCCCTTCCCACGCCAAACGTTGAAAAATAAAATAATAAATACCGGGCACGGAAACATTTTCTGCGGGTAGCTTGACAGTGATAGAGGATAAGTACTCAGCCTTTTGGGTACATTTCTCATCTTTGAACAGCTGTTCGACCGTTTTGTCCATCACATTGCTGATGACAATATTTATTTCGTTCACACCCCTGCTCGAGGTATAGAATACATCTTGGTTTTTGTTGATTTCCTCCAACAATCTAGACTGGTGCACCAAAATGGTATCGGAGGCCAAGAAGGTGTAGTCTGTCAAAGAGGAGCGAACGGTAATTTCCCCTATATTTTTTAAGACCTTTAAAATTTTGTGCGTTGCCCTAAATTCCAAATCGTCAGACAACCGTTTTAAGGCCATTACAATGGCGCCGTTACGAATCTCTTTCCCGAGTTCATGTTCGATTTCAGGCTTCACGATTCGTGAAAGCGATGTTAAATTGATGATTCCTTGGGCGAGTGCACTCTGTAGAAAAGGTTTTTTCTTAATGTATTCTTCTACTACGGATGATATTGTTTTCATTGAATGATAGGTTGTTAGGCAAATATAACAACTTGTTACAAATAAAACAATTTGATTCTCGATTAATTCCTATTAGAGCGCTAGACTTTCAAAAATGATAGAACGCAGATTCCAAGTGTTCAAGTTCAAATTTTCTGTTGTTCTTGAGAATGGTGATAATATCGAAACGCACCTCGACGTCGAGATTAGTATCGGTTACATAGTGATCGGCGGCCATGACCAACAATTTTATTTTCTTCGGAGTTACGGTATCCGCAATGTTTTCTATAAAATCAGAACTTCTTGACCGTACTTCTACAATGGCCAATATATTTCCCATTTGTGCAATAATATCGATTTCAGCCTGAAGGTAACGGTAGTTTTTATACCGGATACGATATCCCTTTTCAAGCAGATACGCTTCCGCAAATGCTTCGCCTTCTTTACCAAACTCATTGTGTTTTCCCATACTATCGTTTAAAAACATGCCGTTCATCGAAAATATAGCCCCTTGAACGGTTTTTTAGGCTCAAATAACGTTCTTTGAAATGTACTTTATCGAAAATAGATGGTTTAAAATACTATACCAAATTTAGCGACGTTAAGCCATAGGAGCCCCAAACTCAAGAACTTAAAATAAAAGCCAATTTAAGATTATGGAATATTTCATTAACTGTAATACTTCTACTCTTGCACCCTACACCACGCCACTCGACCAAACGAGAGCATCCCACCTATATAGAAGATTGGGATTTAGCGCATCTGTTGAAACTATTAATTCGGCAACGGGTCAAAATGCAGCGACTTTAGTAGATAGTTTAGTAGACCAAGCCTTGAACATGGCGCCCATCGCCCCGCCTGCATGGGCAGATTGGACAAACGCCAACTATCCTGAAGATAACGATGCTCGAAGGCAGCTCAGAAATCAGCAACGGGGAGAGTTCGAATTAACCTATGCAAATAGTCTTTTGAACAACACCCTTCGTGATCGCATGAGCTTTTTCTGGAGTAACCATTTCGTGACCGAAATAGACGTTTACGACTGTAACTCCTTTTTGTATCGATATATCGATTGCCTACAACGAAATTCGCTGGGTAATTTTAAGGACTTTACCAGTGAGATAGGATTGACCGATGCCATGCTGTATTATTTAGATGGTGTTTTCAATAACGGAAACAACCCGAATGAAAATTACGCACGTGAGCTTTACGAGCTCTTCACACTTGGTGAAGGCAACAATTATACGGAAGAGGATATTGTCGAAACCGCAAGGGCATTAAGTGGTTATGTAGAAAGAGGTGAAGTGGGGTGTACTCCGGTGACCTATAGGGCAGACCGCCACGACGAAGGCAGCAAAACCATTTTGGGACAAACGGGGAATTGGGGGTATGATGATGTCATCGATATTCTGTTCGATCAACGGCCTACAGAAATCGCCGAGTTCATCTGCAGAAAATTATACGAGTTTTTTGTCCATCCAGATTCTAGGGATGAGGCCAATAATGCACAAACCATAATTGATGGTTTGGCAGCGACCTTTATATCCAGTGGTTTTGAAATTGCACCCGTGCTACGGCAATTGTTCAAAAGCCAACACTTCTTCGATGAAGAAGCCATCGGAGTAATTATTAAAAGTCCTATCGATTTTTACTTTAACGCCCTAAAGGAAACTGACTTCGCCTACACCGATACCACCGTAGCGAGCATGGTCAACTATGCTGGTCTCTTGAGTCAGCAATTATTCGACCCTTATGACGTGGCAGGATGGCAACGAAACAGAAGCTGGATCAACAATAACTTTTTGATCGGTAGATGGCTTACCATCGAAACCATACTCGAAGGCTTTTATATGGCCGATAACGAGCAATTTAGAAAGCTGGGTACCGACATCTCCGGTAACGCAGGCCTAACCAGCACCAACCCAGATGTGGTTGCGCGACTGATCATAGATTTCATGCTGCCTAAAGGGTTGTTGGACGAAACGGAATACGCGAAAGCCTTCGCAATTTTTAGAAGTGACGTCGAAGAGGTGTATTATGAAGGAGGTAACCAAGAATCTTGGACCTTGATGACTTGGCCACAGGGCCCCTTTCAAGTGTATCTTTTAGTACAGTACCTCGCCAGACAACCCGAATTTCAATTAAAATAACACCTACGACTATGTGTAAAACACACCACTCTCCCCATAAAGGTCTTCAACATAAAGGCCATGATGACGAACACAAAACATGGAGCCGTCGCTCCTTCTTGCAGGCCATGGGCATTGCAGGTTCTGGTTCGATGATGCTGGGGGCCAACATGCTTACCGCTTCAGGTCCTTCCCCTTTATCGGCAGGTATCGCAGCGGCAGAAACCGACAATATCTTAATTTTAATTCGTTTATCGGGTGGTAACGATGGTCTGAGCACCGTCATCCCTATTCAACAATATGATACCTATGCGAATGCACGTCCCAATATTTATGTTCCTGAAAGCAAAGTCTTAAAACTTACCGATGATTTTGGCGTTCCTTCATACATGAACGCGTTGGCTCCCATGTGGCAAGAAGGCCAGTTTAAGGCCGTACACGGGGTAGGCTACGAAGGTCAAAGCCTTTCCCACTTTACGGGATCCGATATTTTTGCCAATACCGATTTGAACACCACAGGATTTAGTGGGCTAAACACGGGTTGGATGGGACGACATTTTGAAAACGTTTATCCCGATTATTTGGTGAACCCACCTGCAGCTCCCGCAGCCATTCAAATTGGTCAGTTCGGTAGTTTGGTATTCCAAGGCGATGAAACCAATTATGCCTTTGTTACCTCCAATATCAATCAATTGGAAGAAATTGCGGAATCTGGTGTCGTTTACGGATTGGACGATGCCCTGTTCAACAATTGCATGTATGGCGACCAACTTAAATTTCTTAGGGGTGTTGCCAATACCACGTACGAGTATTCGGGTATCATCCATGACGCTTATGAACGTGGACAAAATCAGGTAGAATACCAAGACAATGGCTTTGCCCGACAACTGGCGCTTTTGGCCCGTTTGATCAAAGGAAATCTTGGCACCAAAGTGTTCATGATTTCGATGGGTGGTTTTGATACCCATGGAAATCAACCTCAGGCACACGCGCGCCTAATGACGAATCTTTCGGTGGCCGTCAATAATTTTTATGAAGATTTGGCCTTTACGCAGCAAGATGATAAGGTGTTGAGCATGACATTTTCCGAATTTGGCCGAAGGATCTTTGAAAACGGTTCAAATGGTACGGATCATGGGAAAGCATCCCCAACCCTTTTCTTTGGATCAGGCTTAAATGGAAGTGCTTTTGTAGGTGACCATCCAACGCTGGACGACCCGGACGGCCGTGGAAACTTAGAATACACGATGGATTTCAGGGATCTGTATGCCACCGTACTGGCAGAATGGCTTTGTGTCGACATCCCCTTGGTAGAAAGACATCTTTTAGACCATCCGTATGCCCCTGTAAATCTTGGGTTTAATTGTAGCGGTACCGATTTCCCGGAAATTACCTATAGTGATGGAGAAGTTACTCCCCCCGTTCCACCGACCGAGGTAGCTGAAACTCCGCCAAATCCGGAGATTCAGAATGCAGTAGTTCATAAGCCCTTTTACCCGACCGACGAGGCGCCCCATATTTATTTGGAGATGCCCTTCTCGGCCCATGTAGACATACAGCTGTATAATATTTTAGGACAAAATGTAGGCACTGTCTTTAACGAGATGATGATGGAAGGTTCTACCGAAATAAATATCCGCGAAAGAATGCCCGAACACCTATCGACCGGTAAGTATATCTATCGCATAAGTGTACAAAACCAAAAAATGAGCAAATCGGTGATGGTCGCTTAAACGTTAACCCCACTATGTACTTAACCTTCGGTGCTATCTTCTAGTTAGCTCGAAGGTTTTGGTTTTTTAAGGGGTAACACGCTACCCTCATTATAAAATCTTTATTTTTGTAGCCTAATGTACTTTGATGCCAACTACAAAAATACCTTCAAGATATACGATTACCGCAGCATTGCCTTATACCAACGGCCCCATTCATATCGGCCATTTGGCCGGGGTATATGTTCCTGCAGATATTTATACCCGCTATTTGAGAATGACCGGCAAAGATGTGCTTTTTGTTTGCGGCAGTGATGAGCATGGCGTGGCTATATCCATGAAAGCTAAGAAAGAAGGCGTTACTCCAAGGGATATTATTGATACCTACCACACCATCATCAAAAAATCCTTTATCGATTTTGGGATTACCTTCGATAATTATTCAAGGACTTCAGCTGCCATACATCACCAAACAGCTTCCGATTTCTTTTTGAACCTTTACGAAAAGGGAGATTTTATTGAAGAAACTACCGCCCAATTGTACGATGGGGAAGCACAGCAGTTTCTAGCAGATCGTTTTGTGATCGGTACCTGTCCGAAGTGTGGCAATGAAGAAGCCTATGGCGATCAGTGCGAACAGTGCGGTTCTACCTTGAACGCAACCGATTTGATCAATCCGAAATCGACGATTAGCGGAAGCATACCGACAACGAAGGATACGAAACATTGGTTTTTACCTTTAAACCGCTATGAGGATTTCCTTCGAAAATGGATCCTCAAGGAACATAAAGAGGATTGGAAACCGAATGTGTACGGACAATGTAAATCATGGATCGATGGCGGGCTCGAACCTAGAGCCGTAACCCGAGATTTGGATTGGGGAATTCCCGTGCCGGTAGAAGGTGGTGAGGGCAAAGTACTCTATGTTTGGTTCGATGCCCCCATTGGCTATATTTCATCGACCAAAGAATGGGCTGCTCGCGAAGGAAAAGACTGGGAACGGTACTGGAAGGACAAAAACACCAAACTCGTGCACTTTATTGGCAAGGACAATATCGTAT
>JBARCC010000405.1:0-5390 GCA_049793635.1 Maribacter sp.
ATTTAAGAGATGTGCCCGATTTTCAACACAAGCTTTGGGATCAGTTATTTATTATGTCCGATTTTAACTTGGATGTGGAATCACCGTTTCCGATTACTTCAAAAGAAATTCTAAGGCAACGCCCAGAACCCCTTGAATATCCTCAGAACTTTCCGAAATATCGTTTTTACGGGAATAACATCAAGCGAATGGTAGACGTGGCAGTAAGTTGGGAAAAGGGAGATAAAAGATCAGGACTGGAATATGCCATCGCCAACCATATGAAAAAATGTTACCTGAACTGGAACAAAGACGTGGTGGACGATAAGGCCATCTTCAAGCATTTGTTGGACCTTAGCGACGGTCAGATCGATTTGGCAGCAGAAGGGGAGAACTTGACCGATAGCGGGCAATTTCTTAAAAATCGCGTGGCAAAGACGCCACGAACAAGTTCTGGAAAGAAAAATCAAAGAAATAATAACCGCGGCAAAAAACGCTATTAAATTTCCACTTTAGGAGATGGGTACATTTAAAATTGAAGGAGGCCACCAATTATCGGGTGAGATAACGCCTCAAGGAGCAAAGAACGAAGCACTTCAAATACTTTGCGCCGTACTACTTACACCAGAAGAAGTTACCATAAGCAATATCCCGGATATTGTCGACGTGAATAAACTAATTTCTCTTTTAGAAGATTTAGGGGTAAAAATCCAAAAGAAAGAAAAAGGTACGTATACTTTCAAGGCAGATGATGTAAATATGGAGTATTTACAGTCGGATCAGTTTAAGGAAGACGGTAGAGGCCTCAGGGGTTCTATAATGTTGGTCGGCCCGTTGTTGGCCCGTTTTGGTAAAGGATACATTCCGAAACCTGGTGGTGATAAAATTGGTAGAAGAAGACTGGATACCCATTTTGAAGGTTTTATAAAATTAGGCGCAAAATTTCGATACAACCGAGAGGAATATTTTTACGGTGTTGAAGCCAAAAAACTGGTGGGCACCTATATGTTGCTTGATGAGGCCTCGGTTACTGGAACTGCCAATATTATAATGGCGGCCGTTCTGGCAGAGGGGCAAACGACCATTTATAATGCGGCTTGCGAACCTTATTTGCAGCAACTCTGTAAAATGCTAGTAAGAATGGGCGCTAAGATTTCTGGCATCGGTTCAAACTTACTGGTCATCGACGGGGTTAAAAAGTTAGGGGGTACAGAGCACCGTATGCTTCCCGATATGATTGAAATCGGTAGTTGGATCGGGCTGGCGGCAATGACCAAAAGCGAACTGACCATCAAAAATGTGAGTTGGGACGATTTGGGACAAATTCCAACGATTTTTAGAAAATTAGGAATTTCCCTAGAACGAAGGGATGATGATATTTATATTCCTATGCACAAAGAGGGATATGAAATACAGAATTATATCGATGGTTCCATTTTAACGATATCCGATGCACCTTGGCCAGGATTAACACCTGATTTGTTGAGCATAATTTTAGTGGTAGCCACCCAGGCAAAAGGGGAAGTGCTCATACATCAAAAGATGTTCGAGAGTCGGTTATTTTTTGTCGATAAGTTATTGGATATGGGCGCCAAAGTGATTTTGTGCGATCCGCACAGGGCAACCGTTATTGGTCATAATTTCAAATCTACACTAAAGGCGACAACCATGACTTCGCCAGATATTCGGGCAGGGGTCTCCTTATTAATTGCGGCTTTATCCGCCAAAGGAACATCTACGATTCACAATATTGAGCAAATAGACCGTGGCTATGAACATATAGACGAGCGTTTACGGGCCATTGGTGCAAAAATCATCAGGCTCTAAGGGTATTATAAACGGTAAACATGAATAGTAAGGTCCAAAGAATGGTGCGCAACCAATTTTTGGACCTTAGTTGTTGAATGGATTCTTCTACATTGCGCTTTTCAGAAATATTGGTGTGTAAGGGCACAAATTGCGAAAAGGTGGATAACCAGACCAAAGCAATTAAAAGAATACTCGATACGGTATAAAAATCTTGATGATCAAAAAGCTGAAAACCCCCCGTAATCAATTGACCGAACATTAAAGGAATCACTATAAAGGCGATTCGCTTCATGTAGGTTTCATGCCATAGGTACAAATTTTCAACTTTAAAATAGGAAAAGCTAGGGTACGCGATGAGCTGAACCATCCAAATAAGCACTAACAGCCCTGCATCAGTAATTAAACGTACCGTTTCGATCATCTATTTTTCTACTACTGTGCCATCGGGGTACTTGGCAAAACGACCACGATCCATATCATGTACATTATCCGGGTAGCGCCAGGGCCAACCTCCAAATTGGGTAAGTCGAAATTCGTCCATTGCTTTTTGGAGTTCGGCATCCGAATTCATCACAAAAGGTCCGTATTTTGCCACAGGTTCCGCAATGGGTTTCCCTTGTAGCACCAATATATGTGCGCCTGTTTGACCAGCTTTGAGGTGTATTTTGGCTCGCGCATCCAATTGAACGCCATGGTTTTTCCCTACCTCAGTACCTTCAACGGTCAAAAGTTCTCCCTCATAAAAATAAAGGGTGCGATTCACTTCCGAATTGGCGCTCGGCAGTGTTAGGGATGTATTGGCATCGATATGAATATTCCAAACGGCGACTTCATGTGTTTCATCCGCAGCCCAAGAATCCGGTGCCGGATGTGGCGCTTTTTGTCCGTTAAAACTACCGGCGATGACCTTGACCTTCGCACCATCACGTACAACGACAGGGATATCCTCATGCCAGAGCATTTTGAAATGTGGGGCTACAAATTTATTTTTTTGAGGTAGATTCAGCCATATTTGAAAAAGTTCTAAAGTATTTTCAGTTTCCGTTTGCAGTAAGGGAAACATTTCTGAATGTTGTACTCCACTACCTGCGGTCATCCATTGTACATCGCCCTCACCAAAACGCCCTGCGGCACCCAAAGAATCCGAATGGTCACAAAAACCCTTATTGACCATGGTAATCGTTTCAAAGCCCCGGTGGGGATGTGCCGGAAAACCGGGAATGGTCGTCCCATGATACATTCTATATCCATCCTTAACGGTAAAGTCGTTTCCTAAATTTCTTCCTTCGAGCGAATCTAGGGGACCCATTTGACCATCACCCTTGGGATAGTGGTCTAAATGATATACACAGAACAGAAAGGGGTCTTGGGTTTGCCAGGGAAAACCGAGTTCGAAAATGTGCTTTATTGCATTTGCCATAACTACAACACTGTTTAATGAAGGGCATTATTGATTTCTACCCAGTTGTTTTCGGGGTCTTTTAGATAAATCTGACGCACCCCATCTGCTCGGAGGGTCACCGTTTGTTCGGTACCGGGCCAATCCCAATAGGTAATTTTTTGCTCCTCTAAATGGGTAATGAATGCATCCAGTTGCTGTGTGGCCAAGCAAAGGTGTACACTCTTACTGTGTTCCATGGCTACGCTGTCCTTTCCGATGAGATGTAATTGAGAATTTCTATGGATACGAAACCATTTGAAACCGGTTGGTGCAGAGGGGTGTGGTATTTCCTCCAATTTCAAGACCTCTTTATAAAATGCACCCACTTTTTCCAAATCCTTCACAATCAACGAATAATGATCATATTGAAAATCAAAGGACTGCGCAGAAGAGATGAAAACGGAAAGCAAAGTGAATACGATGATAATTTTTTTCATATGAAGCGTACCTGTCTAATAAGTAAGGGAATTTAATTTTGAAACAGCCTTCACGAATCGTCGCTGAAACACTGACAGCAGGTCAGAAACCCTCTTTTTTAATTTTTATTTTACATTAACCAACATCCCCTGCGCTACGCGTAGCCGAAGTGAACAACCAACAACCATTTATCCTTAGTCGTTCAACGGCGGAGGGCCTTCGATCATAGGTTCATAAACTTCGTTTCCTTTTCGAGTCTTAAATTCTTCCTTCACCTTGGTAATCAATTTTGGGTCTTTGAACAGGTCTACCATGGTCAAACCCATTGATTTTGAGGCGTGTATCATTCCTTTGTGCCCGATGGACATCCCACCACATGCTACCACCGCCCATGAATGCCATGGGGTTCCGGTAGGTGCTACCGAGACGCCTAAATTGATATTGGGCACGTTCCAACTTACATCGCCGACGTCGGTGGAGCCCCCTCCAGGATTTTCCTCGGTTTCTTTTAAGGGATATACCTTACCGTCCATGCCAACTTCTGGTTTTCCGGTCGCCTTTTGTATGGCCTTTCCAAATACATTCTCTTCTTCGGTGTAAGAGATAGGACCCAACAACTCTAAATTGTTTTGCATAATTTCTCCCCCGGCCCTGTTCACCAAGGTTTCATATATTCCCGAGACCAATGTGATTTTGTAATCGACATTAGCCATAATCGCAGCCCCTTCGGCCATTGCTTTTACGCGTTCGTACGTGGGCAGCATCTTAGAGCGTTTAGGGTCTCTTACCCGCACCCAAAGTTTTGCATAATCAGGAACCACATTTACCACTTGGCCTCCATCTTGTATGTGGTAGTGAATTCTTGAGGTGGGCAAGATATGTTCCCTGTAGTAGTTGATTCCGGTAGTATAGAGTTCTAAAGCATCGGAAGCACTGCGTCCGTTCCATGGATCCATAGAGGCATGTGCCGTTTGCCCGTAGAATTCAACCACGAAATCGATAAGGGAAAGTCCGCTCTGCACATCTGCCTCAATACCTGCAGACGGGTGCCAGCTTACGTTCACATCCACATCGTCCCAAAGTCCTGCTTTTACCATCCAAACTTTGGCACAATACTTTTCTTCGGCCGGGGTCCCTAAAAATTTTACGGTGCCCTTAATTTTCCCTTGCTCCATCAATTCCTTAATGGCAATGGCGGCTCCGAGACTTGCGGTACCGAACATGTTATGGCCACAACCATGACCTGCCGCACCCGGTTCCAAGGGTTCCTTCACGGGGGAGGCCTTTTGGGAAATGCCCGGTAGGGCATCGAATTCACCTAAAATACTGATCACCGGTTTCCCAGAACCATACGTCGCCGTAAACGCCGTGGGTATATCCGCAACCCCCCGGGTCACCGTCAACCCGTTTTTTTCAGCATAATCCGCCAAAATTTTTGAAGATTCATTTTCATGGAATGCGGTCTCGGCAAGGGCCCAAATAGAGTCACTGATGCTGATCAGTTGTTCTTTGTGTTTTTCCACAGAACTGATAATGGCATCTTTGTCCTTGCTCATTTTCTGGGCAACTATTGGTGCACAAATCATAAAATTGAGTAGCAAAAAAGCGATTTTTTTCATGGTCGTTATTCGTTAATCGGTTTATTGGGCCGGAGCAATCGCTCCTTTAGTTGTTCCTGCTAAAGTCCGAAAGACTTTATTACGTAAATATAGGTTTTTCTACTTTTCAATGAAAGGTGCTGTGA
>JBARCC010000406.1:0-6162 GCA_049793635.1 Maribacter sp.
AAATAGCAATAGCTAGCCCATTCTCCTCGCCAGTGGCCACCTGGCTCCCTCTGATTACCCCTTTAACGAGGGTCCCCATACGGATCAAAACCGTGCCATCCACATCCATTTTATTATCCTCGTACAAGTAGTTGAAGTCACAAAGCAGTTCGTTCACTTTTAGGCCCGTGGTATATTCCACAAGGTTAAAGGCGTGTACGCCAATATCCCCCATACATGAGCTAATGCCCGCCTTTTCTGGATCTAACCTCCATACCGATGAACGTTTATCCTTATCGTGGATAATGGTATTGATCCATCCTTGGTAGTACCTTGCATCTACCTTGTGTATTTTGCCCAACACGCCGGCCTTGATCATTTCGCGCATTTGACGCACCATGGGGTAACCCGTGTAGGTATGGGTAAGTGCGAATACCGTGCCCGCCTTTTTATGCGCTTTTTGTAATTCTTTCGCCTCGGCCAGCGAAGTGGTCATCGGTTTTTCACAGATGACATGAAACCCGTTGTCCAATAATTTTTTGGCCATGGGATAATGTAAAAAATTCGGCGTTAGGATAGAACATACCTGAATGCGTTCTTCTTTCGGCAATTTCAGCTCCTCCTCGATCAAGGTGTCAAAATCTTTATAAATTCTATTCAACGGAACATCGATCTCTTTGGCAAAAGCCTTGTTGGTTTCGAAATCAGGATTAAAAACAGCTCCTGTAATCTGATAATTATCATTGATGTGTGATGCTACCCTGTGCAGTACCCCAATGAGGGAATCGCCTCCCCCTCCTAATATTCCTAAACGTATTTTCTTCGGCATTTTTAATCGTATTTAAATTAATTTCTAATCACTACTCTAAACCCTTAAGGGCTAGCGTACTAAATTTCTTCAACCTTATAATGAGATTCGAAGATATCATTTATATGGATATTTTATGAGCTGTATTCTATTTTTTCCGTTTTAAAGAACAGTGCGAATAGGCAGAACACCAAAAATGCGAACCCTGCCGGATACAGCCAAATGGTTTCCCAAACATGCATCCCATCATTCAGTAGATACGCCATCGCTATTTTACCGGCGACCCAAAAACCGATCAACATTCCAACACCATAGGTCGCCAAAGTAATCAGCCCCTGGGCGGAGCTTTTAAATTTTTGCCCAGCCTTGCTATCGGTATAAATCTGGCCTGACACAAAGAAAAAGTCATAACAAATACCGTGGAGCGCAATCCCCACAAGAAGCATATATCCATACTCCCCTACCTCCCCAAAAGCAAAAAGCAAATATCGCATTACCCAAGACGCCATGGCAACAAGGATTGTCTTTTTAAAACCGAATTTGGTAAAAAAATAGGGCAATAAAAGCATGAACACAATTTCAGAACCTTGGCCCAAGGTCATTTTACCCGTTGGATTCTCCATACCAACCTCTACAAGAAACGGATTCGCATTCTGATAATAGAAAGCTAGCGGAATACAAATCAGGACAGAGGAAACAAAAAAGATTGAAAAGTTTTTATCCTTGAACAAACGCAAAGCGTCCAAACCTAAGATTTCCTTCAGTTTTAATTTTTCACCATGTGAGGGTACGGGCGGCGTTTTTGGTAAGCTGAAACTAAAAAGACCTAAAATTAAGGAGGCTATGGCGGTCATCAAGAATGTATTTCTTAGCAGACCTTCTTCTATATTGGACGTCTTGTCCCAATTGAAAACATAGCTAATGGAGAGACCGGCAATTATCCATCCTAACGTGCCGAATACCCGTACCATTGAAAACTCCTTAGCCGGGTTTTTCATTTGATTAAAGGATACCGAATTGACCAAGGCCAGGGTAGGCATATAGAAAATCATGTAGCCCAACACCAATACATAGAATATACTAAATTCGGTAGTCGAATACATAAAGTACATCAATATGGCCCCTAATACGTGCAAGACTCCTAAAATACGCTCGGCATTGAAATAACGATCGGCGATAATACCTATGATAAAAGGAGCGATGATGGCACCCCATGATTGTGTAGAAAAGGCCAATGCGATTTGCCCATCGGTGGCATCGAGGTTGTTCCCTAAAAAAGTTCCCAATGTCACGAACCATGCGCCCCAAATAAAGAATTCTAAAAACATCATAAAGCAAAGCTGGGCGCGTACTCCGTTTTTCATTGTAAATGCTTATCGCTTATAATGTACATAATCCAAGGCTACGGGTGTAAGCCCATTGTTACGGTAGTCTACCGCAATTTGTCCCCTATGGTTTGTGGAATGGTTGATGATGTGAAACAACATGTCTTTCAACGTATTGGTAAAAAGTCGACCCTCGGTATTTTCGTAGTCTATACGCTTATCGAAACTGTCGGCATTTGAGATAATCTCAAAAGAGCTACGTTGGTTTTCATAATGGATATCGGCCCAATCCGCAACTTGGTGGTCTTGCCAAACCCCATATTCCGATGGCTTACCCAACATTCTTGAGTTCCAAATGTGATGGGCGTTCAAAATATGGCTGATCAGCACTTTTGTTCTTGGTGGGATGTCGGTAAGACGCGAACATTCTTCGATTAACTTTTTGTTGCAGTGAAAATTATAATCGAAAATCTCGTTAAAAAAAGCGTTCATATAGCTGCTATGGTTATTGGCCCAACTCTTGGGAAGCTTTTAATAATAAATCCCTTGTGGCGATTATTCCTGCCTCTTCGCTGATTTCGGTACCCTCGAATTCCACGCCTATAAACCCAGTATAGCCGGCCTCTTTTACAATGTTGAGCATTTTCACGTAGTCGATTCCGGTATCGTAACCCGCCTCGTTGAAATTGTTCGATTTAGCGCTAACCGCCTTTGCGTAGGGCATTAGTTCTGTTACGCCCTTGTATTTATCATATTCTTTTACACATTCTCGGCTGTCGGGCTTGCGCTCGATGCAGAAATTTCCAAAGTCCGGTAAGGTTCCACAATTCTCCATCGCCACTGCCTTCATGACCTCGGCGTGCAAGGCACCGTTCGAAGAAAGACCCCCATGGTTCTCCACCAAAATATTGATATTCTTCCCTTGGGCATAGGTAGCCAATTTTGTTAGTCCATCGATAGAATTTGCCTTCCACTCCTCCGGATCATTACTTCCGTTCAAGTTCACCCGTATGGAATGGCAGCCCATTGCCGCTGCGACATCCACCCACTTTTTGTGCTTTTCGACGGTTTCGTTTCTTTCCGATTCATCGTTGACGGCCAAATTTCCCTGACCATCGATCATGATCAACACATTTTTCATCCCGTGCTTTTCAGCCTCGCTATTCGATTTTACTACAAAGTTGGCCATGGCCTCCGCTGAATAATTGGCACTCGAAAGTTCAGGGTTGTACAATTGACTTACATATTCCAATCCCTTGAAGCCCCAATTTTTCGCTTTCTCGGCAAAACTGTACGGGTCGACCCCCTCCTCTAAAATCATTTTATGCATCGACCATTGCGCTAACGATAACTCAAAAAATGGATTCATTTCCTTCACTGTCGACGTTTGGGGTCCTTCTACCGTCTCTTTTTTGGTCTCCTTGCAAGCGTATGTTCCCAAAATGGAAATTCCTAGGCCTACTGTAGAGGTCTTATAAATGAACTTTCTTCTTTTCATGTGTGGTTATTTGGTGTGGTTTTTACTACTTTTTTCAGTAATCACGGCCTCAGTCGCTACGAGGTTGTGTTTCAAGAATATCGCAACAATTATTGACCTTAAATGTATAGAATTAATTTAATATTTAATAAATTTAAGGATTAAACAAACTTTATGAGCAAATTTTATTACAATGAAGAGCAAGAGTCCTACGATGCTATTGTGGTAGGTACCGGCATCAGTGGTGGCTGGGCAGCAAAAGAATTGTGCGAAGCAGGCCTTAAAACATTGGTACTCGAACGCGGTCGAATGGTAAAACATATCGAAGATTATGTTACCGCCAATAAAGACCCTTGGGACTTTCCCAATGCAGGGGAACCTACTCAAGAAATAATAGAACAACAGCCCAAGCAAAATCGTACGGGATATACAACGAATCAAGCAAGCCACATGTGGTTTGTCAATGACTTGGAACACCCCTACAATGAAACGAAACGTTTTGACTGGATGCGTGGATATCACCTCGGTGGGCGTTCGTTACAATGGGGCCGTCAGAGTTATCGCCTAAGTGATATCGATTTTGGAGCGAATAAAAAAGACAACATTGCGGTCGATTGGCCAGTTCGGTATAAAGATATTGCCCCCTGGTACGACAAAGTGGAAACCTACATCGGGGTAAGTGGTGAAAACTTAGGATTGGAACAATTGCCCGACGGACAATTTCTCCCCATGATGGACCTGAACTGTGTTGAGCAGGAATTCAAGGAAAAAGTGGCCGAAAATTTTGATGGTAGAGTGGTAACCGCAGGTCGAACCGCCCATCTTACGGGAACGAAACAATTCGATGGCAGAAGTAAATGTCAATATAGGAATAGGTGCATCCGAGGATGTCCTTTCGGGGCATACTTCAGCAGTCTTTCCTCTACGTTGCCGGCTGCCGAAGCTACCGGAAATATGACCTTGAGGCCAGATTCTATCGTGCACGAAATACTGTACGACCCGGCCACTAAAAAAGCGACAGGGGTAAAGGTTATCGACCGTCTAACGAAAGAAACCTTCGAATTCAAGGCCAAAGTAATTTTCCTCTGTGCATCATCCATCGCATCCACGGCCATCTTGATGCAGTCAAAATCAGATACGTTCCCTAACGGTATGGGCAATGCTTCCGACCAGCTAGGTCGCAATGTAATGGACCATCAATTACAGGTGGGTGCCTCCGGTAAATTTGACGGCTTCGAGGATAAATATTACAAGGGTAGAAAACCCAATGGTATTTATATCCCTAGATTCAGAAATCTGGGCGGGGACACCGATAGAACAGATTATATCAGAGGATTTGGCTACCAAGGTGGTGCCTCAAGAGGAAATTGGGAAGAATCGGTCGCCGAGTTGTCTTATGGAAAAGACCTGAAAGAAGCGGTCTTAAAACCAGGGGGTTGGACCTTTGGGATGATGGGCTTCGGAGAAGTACTCCCTTACGAAAATAACAGGTTTACCTTGGATTATGATAAAAAAGACCAATGGGGGCTTCCTACGGTAACCTTTGACGCAGAATTACAAGAAAATGAGCTGAAGATGCGCAAAGACATGCAAGAATCAGCGGTAGCGATGTTGGAAAAAGCCGGTCTTAGGGATGTTGTCGGATATGACAACGAGAGTGCATTGGGTCTAGGAATTCATGAAATGGGTACGGCACGCATGGGCCGAGATAGAAAAACCTCTGTGCTGAACGGAAATAACCAAGTACATGATGTGCCCAATGTGTATGTGACCGATGGGTCTTTTATGACCTCGGCAAGCTGCGTGAACCCATCGTTAACGTATATGGCCTTTACGGCCAGAGCTGCGGACCATGCAGTTCAAGAACTTAAAAAAGGAAATATATAATGGATAGAAGACGCGTTTTAAAAAATATGGGTTTGTCACTTGGATATATGGTGGCCACCCCTACCCTTTTAGGAATAGTACAAAGTTGTAAAAATGAACCCGCCATTACCTGGACACCAGAATTTCTAACGAAGGATGAAGGTGCCGTGTTGACAAAGTTGGTGGATTTGATATTGCCAAAAACGGATACCCCTTCCGCCTCAGAAGTAAGTGTCGATATTTTTATCGACAAGTTCGCCAAGGAGGTCATGGAAAAAAAGGAACAGGATTTCCTAAAAATGTCAATGGCTAAATTTATAGAGAAGGCCTTAGCAGATACCGGAAAGGAACACATTTCAGATTTAACGACCGAAGACCTAGAGCCCCTATTGGCAAGCTCTTTAAAATATACCAAAGACGAACAGACCGAAATGTTCGAAACCATTACCAGCTACACCGAGGCTCTTGAGAATGGCGAAAAACTGGTTCTTGATGATAAGATCACTAGGTTTGCGTTCGCTAATAATCTTAGGGGATTGACCATTTGGGGCTTTAAGGCCTCTGAATATGTCGGTGAAGAGGTTTTGGCCTATTTACCCGTACCTGGAGAATATATTGCCTGTGGCGACCTCCAAGAACTTACCGGCGGTAAGGATTGGTCTTTATAAACTTAACAATTAGAGTACCCTAGAAACCAAGAGTCGGAA
>JBARCC010000407.1:0-4675 GCA_049793635.1 Maribacter sp.
GACTTTCCGCTTCCGCAAAGCCCTCATAATCAGGCCCAATAATGACGGGGATGCCGAAAACGGCCGGCTCCAGGGTATTGTGTAAACCCGTAGCAAACCCTCCGCCCACATAGGCCACATCGGCATAGCTGTACACTTTAGTCAATAATCCTATAGTGTCTACAATCAATACTACAGGGTGAATTGCATGGGCATTCCCCAGCTCAGAGTAACACAGTACCGGTTTTGTAATCGATGCTTTTAAAGCTTCTATATGATTTGGTTTTATGGTATGCGGTGCAATGACAAATTGGATAGGATGTTCGGTGTTGTTGATATAGTCTGTTAACATAATTTCATCTTCAGCCCAGGTACTGCCTGCCACTACGCAGAATTTGTCTCGGGCAAAGTGCTTCATAAAGTCCAAGGAATTGTCTTTGTTGCTAATGTTCAAGACGCGATCAAAACGGGTATCACCAGCGATGGTCACCTCGGTTATTCCAATGGATGCAAGTAAGGTTTGTGAATTTAGGTTCTGGACGAAAATATGTGAAAAATAGGCTAGGCTTTTGCGCATAAGCCCCCCGTACCATTTAAAAAATACTTGACGATTATTAAATAAAGCGGATACCAATAAGGTCGGTATGTTTCTTTGATGGAGCGCCCTCAAATAGTTCGGCCAGATCTCGTACTTGATGAAAATGGCCACCTCGGGATGCACCCATTTCAAGAACAGATCCGCATTTTTCTTAGTGTCTAAAGGAAGGTAGCAGACGATATCTGCCGAGGTCGTATGTTTCTTTACTTCATACCCAGAAGGGGAGAAGAAGGTAAGTACTATTTTATAGGTAGGATATTTTTGGCTGATGTCTTCCATAACGGGAAGACCTTGCTCGTATTCCCCCAGAGAGGCCGCGTGAACCCAAATGACCCTATCCGTTTTTGAAATCTTTTGGTTTAACAGGTTTTCCACCCCTTGCCTTCCTGCTACGAAAAGAGACAGTTTAGGGCTGAACATGGCCAATAGACGAAGTACGGCCGAGGCGCAGAGGACAATAAGATTATAAAGAAAGTACAAACCGATGCTTTTGGGCTAAATTACGGTTCTTTCCATAAATTTAGTCTTGACGGTTTTGTATTTTTGTGTCACTGCTAGTAATTTAAACCTATGAAGAAGATACAAATGGTTGACCTTAACGGTCAATATCTTGAAATAAAAGAACAAGTAAACGCATCCATCGCCCAAATCCTTGAAACCTCCGCCTTCATCAATGGTCCCGAGGTGCATTCTTTTCAGAAGGAACTGGAGGAATATCTAGGGGTAAAACATGTGATTCCGTGCGCGAACGGTACGGACGCCCTGCAAATTACGATGATGGGTCTAGGGTTACAACCGGGTGATGAGGTAATTACCGCAGATTTTACCTTTGCCGCCACCGTTGAGGTCATCGCCTTGTTGCAATTGACACCCGTTCTGGTAGACGTATATCCGGATACATTTAATATTAATATTGAGGCGATAGAAAAAGCGATTACGCCAAAGACCAAAGCTATTGTTCCCGTACACCTTTTTGGCCAGTGTGCGAACATGGATGCCATATTGGAATTGGCCGAGAAGCACGACCTCTTTGTCATAGAGGATAACGCACAAGCGATAGGCGCAAAGTATCTCTCAAAAAATGGAAAGAAACACATGGCGGGTAGTATGGGAGTTGTTGGGGCGACGTCCTTCTTCCCCTCAAAGAACTTAGGATGTTACGGGGATGGCGGAGCTATTTTCACGAATAATGATCAATTGGCACATACCCTTAGGGGAATCGTGAACCATGGTATGTACGAGCGTTACCACCACGATGTGGTCGGTGTAAATTCTAGATTGGATGCTATTCAGGCGGCCGTCTTGCGGGCCAAACTTCCAAAATTGGACGGGTATTGCGAGGCAAGGAGAAATGCCGCCCGAGCATATACGAATGTGTTTGCAGGGCAGGAGCATATCCGTACCCCAAAAACAGTAAATGGATGTGCGGGAATTTGCGACGTCTGCGACTGCCATGTCTTTCATCAGTACACATTAAAAATTACAAATGGAAAAAGGGACGCACTCGTAAAGCACTTAAACGATAACGGAATACCTTGTGGGGTGTATTATCCCATACCCTTGCATAAGCAAAAGGCCTATTTAGATGACCGTTACAAGGAAGAAGACTTCCCGGTCACCAACCAATTGGTGAAGGAGGTCATTTCCCTACCTATGCATACGGAATTGGATGATGAACAAATTAACCATATTACGGCGATGGTCATCGAATTTGTCAATGGATAGCATCTAAATTTTTTAACTTGGACCTTTTATCAATAGCAACGTAAATGAAAGTACTAGTAACAGGTGGTTTAGGGTTCATAGGTTCACACACCGTGGTCGAACTTCAACACAAAGGTTTTGAGGTCGTCATCATAGATGATTGTTCGAATTCCGATGAACAGGTCTTAAATGGAATTGAAGCCATTACGGGCAAAAGGCCGCATTTTGAAAAACTCGATTTAAGGGAAAGGAGTAAGGTTGAGGATTTTTTCGAAAGACATGAAGATGTCTCGGGGGTGATTCACTTCGCAGCGTCAAAGGCGGTAGGGGAAAGCGTTGAAAAGCCTCTATTATACTACGAGAATAATATTGGTACACTCATTTACATCTTAAAGGAACTTTGTAAAAAGGCAAAGGCTAGTTTTATTTTCAGTTCTTCGTGCACGGTCTATGGCCAAGCAGACAAAATGCCGATAACTGAAGATGCTCCGGTCAAAGTTGCGGAATCTCCTTACGGAAACACCAAACAAATGGGAGAGGAAATTATTTCCGATACCTGTAAGGTTACTCCAAGTTTGAACGCCATTGCATTGCGCTATTTTAATCCGATGGGAGCGCATCCTAGTGGTGAAATTGGCGAATTGCCCAAAGGGGTCCCTCAAAATCTGGTGCCTTTTATTACCCAAACCGGTATTGGGCTAAGAAATGAATTGTCCGTTTTTGGAGATGACTACCCTACCCCCGATGGCACTTGTATACGGGATTATATCTACGTGGTCGATCTGGCAAAGGCGCATGTTGTCGCATTAGAACGGTTACTTCAAGGAAAGAACGAGAAAAATTACGAAGTATTTAATGTAGGTACGGGAACAGGAAGTTCTGTACTGGAAGCGATCCATAGCTTTGAAAAGGTATCCGGCAGAAAACTGAACTATAAAATCGTAGATCGGCGACCAGGTGATATCACCGTGGCTTATGCCGATACCACGAAGGCCAATAAAGTATTGGGCTGGAAAGCTGAATATACCCTCGAAGAGGCTATGAACTATGCATGGATCTGGGAACAGAAGATTCGCGATTGATACATTGAGCTAGCACATTTACGATAAGGCGGTCTACAACGGTTCGTTATAAAACTACGGTGATATGGAGCGGAGTCACTATTCTTTGATGATCAATATATGTAGATAATAGACTGAAGCCAGTTTTGAGGGGAGCCTAAAGGCACGAATTGATAGAGCAACATTCTTTTTAAAAAGACCTATTTTAAACCAACGACATGAAAAAAGTATTCGCTTTAGTATTCTTTTTAACGGCTACCCTTATTACGGCCCAAGACAGCTATCTTCATTGTGGCACCATCTACGACACGGAAACCGGTAGCCTCACCACCGAAAAGACCATTATCGTACACGAACAAAGCATCAAGTCGGTTGAAAACGGATATGTTTACGGAACGGATGCAGATACGGTTATCGATTTGAAGGACAAAATCGTTCTACCGGGACTCATCGATATGCACGTACATATCGAGGGGGAATACAATGCACAATCCTACATTAAGGAGTTCACTCAAAACGAAGCGGACGTTGCCCTGGAGTCGACTGTATACGCAAAACGAACATTGATGGCAGGTTTTACTACGGTAAGGGACCTTGGGGGAACAGGGGTGAATGTGGCCCTAAGAAATGCCATTAACAAGGGTGCTGTGGCCGGACCACGTATATTCACCGCAGAAAAAGCACTTGCAACGACGGGGGGTCACGCAGACCCTACAAACGGCAGACGCAACGACCTCATGGGTGATCCCGGGCCAAAGGAAGGGGTCATCAATTCTATAGACGATGCTAAGAAAGCGGTCCGCCAACGGTACAAGAATGGGGCGGATGTCATTAAAATAACAGCGACCGGAGGGGTCTTAAGTGTTGCCAAGAGCGGCCAAAATCCTCAGTTTACCCTTGAGGAAATCAAAGCCATTACCGAAACCGCCAAAAACTACGGATTCACCGTGGCCGCACATGCCCATGGTGATGAGGGTATGAAAATTGCGGTGTTGGGAGGGGTCAACACCATTGAGCACGGTACCTTGATGGAGGAAGAGACCATGGATTTGATGATAAAGAACAAATGCTACTTGATACCTACTATTAGTGCGGGCAAACAAGTGGCGGAAAAGGCACTTATTCCTGGATTTTTCCCCGAGGTGGTTGCTAAAAAAGCATTGGATATAGGGCCAAGGCATATGGCGACGATGGCGAAGGCATACAAAAAGGGAGTTCCGATGGGCTTTGGGACCGATGCAGGTGTTTTTCCGCACGGGAAAAATGCAATTGAATTCGGATACCTTTTGGAAGCCGGTATACCCGTAAAGGAATCCTTAAAGCAGGCCACGGT
>JBARCC010000408.1:0-1574 GCA_049793635.1 Maribacter sp.
TTTTAAGACCTCCCCGCCCAAGCTGCCATTCCTATCTCCGAAGTCTTTGAGGTTGTTGAACGTTTCCATATCGGGAAAGGCAGCTTTGGCATTGCTTAAAACGAAATCGGCAATTTTTAGCTTTTGAATCTTAGTGCGCCGGCCGTAAATATCTCCCGATAGTCCTTTCCCTAAAAAGTCTTGGTAATTTTTCTCCGGAACTTTCAACTGCTCATCCGTGAAGAGCCAGACGGCATCGCTACTTCCGGTATCCATCAACATTTTTACAGGTATTTCTTTACCATCATTGACGACGACACTGGCATCTACGTACACTTTCTTTCCGATGATAGAAATAGCTACGCTACGTGAGCTTTTAGAGGTTTTGTGGGTGTAACGATCGGGATCAAATAATTTTATCGTTTTACCAATATAGTTCACGTCAACCACAAAATCCCGAAAAAGGTCATATCCAATTATGCCATGCACCGGTATCCCTAGGCTAGGTGAAAAATTAATGCCAGAATCCATGACCACGTATATATCCTGTGCACTATTTTTTACCCCACCGAGCTGCACAAAATTCCCAGAGGATTTCAGGGCGTTTATAGGATCACCATCCCCAAGGCCATTGATCGTTATTTCGGATACGTTGTTCAACTGGATCGAATCCTGATCTGCAAGATTGAACAATATTGGGGTACCCACCCCAGAGTCAAGCACAAAGGAAAGTTCGGTACCGTTGACCTCTACCGGAATGATCATCAAATTATTGATAAGCTGAAATTTTATCTTTTGAGACTTCTTGCCCGTAGGTAATTGATAGTGTTGGGCCAGGCCAAAAAAGGAAAAACATGCTATAAAAAGAAACGTAAAACCTCTATATTTTCGTAACATAATCGTTATGAATTAGTTAACCTATACAAGATACATCATTTTTAGATGCAAAAGGAACCCGTGACCGATTGCCGAAAATCAAATAACAGGAGATTAAATTGGAAGATCGGTAATCATTTATCACTTTTGTGTAAAACAAAATTCATTATGCCATCTGTATCACAAAAAGGGAGTGTAATGCCCCAATCACCTATACGAAAGCTCGTTCCGTTCGCTGAAAAAGCTAAGAAAGCAGGGGTTAAGGTTATTCATCTTAATATTGGACAACCCGACATAAAAACACCGCAACAAGCGCTAGATGCGGTTAAAAATACTGATCTACAGGTGCTGGAATACAGCCGTACGGAAGGGTCTGAAGAATTCAGGAAAAAAATTGCAGGGTATTACCAAAAAAATAATATTCCAGTAGAAGCCGCCGATATTATCGTTACGACGGGCGGCTCTGAGGCCTTGGCCTTTGCAATGAACACGATTGCCGACACCGATGACGAAATCATCATTCCGGAACCTTTTTACGCTAACTATAATGGTTTTGCTACTGCATGTGGCGTAAAGGTCGTGCCCGTCGTTTCTAAACTGGAGGATAATTTCGCCCTACCCCCTATTGAAGATTTTGAAAAATTGATTACCCCAAGAACCAAGGCCATTTTAATCTGTAATCCAGGTAATCCCACTGGCTATCTATACAGCGAGGAGGA
>JBARCC010000409.1:0-2184 GCA_049793635.1 Maribacter sp.
CTACACCTCTGTCTATGACTTTTACCGCGGATAGGAGCTCTGCACAAAATTCAGGGGATTCCTGCCCGTGGAGCTGTACCCCTTGAAGTCCATATCGCTTTATTTTTTCAAGTATCGAATCGATGTCTGAATCAACAAAAACGCCTACTTTTTTGATGTGGTCTGGTAGTGCCGGGATTTCACCTTCAAAATAGCGGGAAGAGCGTTCCCAAAAAATAAAACCTAAATAGTCTGGTTGCAACTGTGCAACTTCGGCCGTATTCAGTTTCATACCACAAATCTTTATATTCAACCCTTTCCTTTTTGAAAGGAAGGGTGTTTTGCGCAGATCCATATGAGGGATGTTGTTTGCCACTTACGTTAATTTTTCAATGAATTGCTGTGCACTTTCTCCAGGATTTTCGGTTTTCATGAAATTCTCACCAATCAAAAATCCCTCATATCCATACGATTTTAAGTCTTTAATGGCTGCTACGGAACTGATGCCACTTTCCGACACCTTAACAAAATCTTCAGGGATCAGGCTCGACAGCATTTTGCTGATTTCCAAGTTTACCTCAAAAGTCTTCAAATTACGGTTATTCACCCCCAATAAATCCAAACTGGGCAGTATCGATTTTTGTAGCTCGGCCTCGTCATGTACCTCTAAAAGTACCTCTAAGCCTAAGCTTTTGGCCAATTCTGAAAAGGTCTTAATTTCATCCCTAGTCAAAATGGCGGCTATCAATAGAATAAGGTCGGCCCCATGCGCTTTGGCCTCCAAAATTTGATATTCGTCAATGATAAATTCCTTTCGCAATAAAGGCATTTCAACACTTGCCCGAGCTAAAAGCAGGTCTTCCAACGAGCCACCAAAATACTTGATATCGGTCAAGACGCTCATGCCACACACCCCGGCACGTTCGTAGCCCATGGCTACTTGACCCACATTGGTGTGTTGGTTTATGGTGTTTTTAGAAGGTGAACGTCTTTTGTGTTCTGCAATGATTCCTGTGGAACTCTGTCGAAGGGCTTCGACCATAGAAACAGTGTTTCTCTCGAACAAAACGGATGCTTCCCATTGTTTTACGGGAATGATCGATTTTTTGAGCGCAACTTCCTTGCGTTTGTCTTTCACTATTTTTGAGAGGATATCCGCCCCTCCAAAGCCTTCCACAGGGGAGGAACTTTTGCTCGGATACGTACTTTTCTTTACATCACTCATTTACAATCTATTTTTTTAATCGCCCTATTTAGATGGGGTCAGAGGAGGATTTTGATTCTTGTACTGAACAACCAGTACCTAAAAACCCTCAACGGCTTAGTTCCTGTACTTTTTTTAGCGCTGCTAATCCCTTTCCGCTTAACAACGACTCCTTGGCTTTTTCGAATCCGCTCATTATATCGATATGTTCAACCGTCGCGATGGCGACCCCTGCATTGGCGCAGACCACGTTGTTTTGCGCTTCCGTACCCTTACCCTGTAATACGTTCATAAAGATTTGCGCAGACTTCTCAACGCTACCCCCTCCCACGATGTCCGCTTGTTTGATGGTATCGATACCAAAATCGGAGGGCTTTATCATGCCTTCTGACCGGTTGGAGATTGTTTTCGTATTTCCCGTCAATGAAATTTCATCATAACCATCGAGTGCATGCAGGACCGTAAAGTTTTTATCGGTATTCTGGTACAGATAGCCATACATGCGTGCCAGTTCTAAATTAAAAACGCCTACGATTTGATTTTTCGGAAATGCCGGATTCACCATAGGTCCCAACATATTAAAAAAGGTCTTTACCCCTAATTCCCTTCGGATAGGCGCCACATTTTTCATCGCAGGGTGAAATAGGGGAGCGTGAAGCACACAGATACCGGCCTCATCGATGCACTTTTCTAAAAATGCGGCATCATTGCTAAATTTCACGCCTAGAAATTCCATGACATTACTACTTCCACAGGTTGAGGAAACCCCATAATTACCATGCTTGGTCACATGGACTCCCGCGCCGGCGGTAATGAACGAGGCCAAGGTTGATATATTGAACGTATCCTTACCATCGCCTCCCGTACCGCACAAATCCACAGGATTATAGGCGCTTAGGTCTATGGCCAAACAGAGTTCGAGCAGTGCATCCCTAAAGCCTTCAAGCTCCTCTATGGTTATGCTGCGCATCATATACACTGTTACGAATGCGGCTATCTGG
>JBARCC010000410.1:0-5951 GCA_049793635.1 Maribacter sp.
CCGATATAGCGTTGCTTTAATCTGTATACCACCCTATTCGTCATCCATTGAAATGGTATTTATTGGCGAAGCATTCCTAATGGAAATACATCCATTTTACATTAAAACGAGACGTTTGACGGTAGGAGGAGCGTATAACCATCGAATTTTAATCGTCCAAATTATTACATAAAGTAAATTACGTCGGGGCATCCCCACGAAGCATTTAAAGCAAATTAGGTTTGATTTCGACACGAGTGACCGCGTAATTAGCCTGACGGTAGTCAGGTTAAAATCTCGATGTAAATAAGTTCCTAAAAGAATCAGGAAGCACGACCTAAGACAAAAGAGGCTATGTTCATGATTCTTGTAGCGCTGCGCTCTTCATGCCGCCACCACGGGGGCCATTCTCCAAAGGAGATCAATATCAACCTCTACCTGGTAAAGATTATATATCTACCATGCGGTAAGATTAAAACTTACGTTCGACGGGTTTCCCTGCAAACAACCCTACCCTAAACGGAAAGACAAGACGGGCATGTTATATTTTAACCCTATGGGTGACCCGTTACTTGTTAATAATAATTATTTTTGGGGGATAGTGAACATCAACGTAAAAATGGAGCATAAAAACGAAATGGAAATCCTTTTGAAGGAGTATGGTCGAGCGGAAAGCGTATCGTGGTTGATGGATAGAATCGAAAAATTAGCGATAGAAAAGTCAGCTAAGGATTTATTTATGACGTATAGTATACTGAGCTCAAAATTTGATTCAGAAGAGCCGGTTTCGTTTGCTGAAGCGTACGGCATTCACTCCCATTATTTTAAGATACACAGTGCAAATCTGCTGCAAATAGCGCGCATGTATTTATTGAGCGAGGTATTGCGGCAAGATGAAACCTTTTATACCCCAAAAGTGGCCAACATTATTGAAGTTGCGGACACGGGGGAGTTAGAGACCTTTTTGAAATATCTAGTGGTGTTGCCGAATCCAGGTGCCTACCGGAAAACCGCTGTTGAGGCACTTCGAACGAATATTGCCGTGGTCTTTGATGCCATAGCGCTGAATAATCCCTATCCGGCCCAACATTTCAACGACCAGCAATGGAATCAAATGTACTTGAAGGCGGCATTTATGGAACGGGACCTCTCTCAAATAGAAGCTGTAGATCAGCGTGCGAATGAAGATTTATCCCGAATAATTTTTGACTACGCCCACGAACGATGGGCGGCGGGTCGAACCATAGACCCGTTGTTTTGGAGACCCGTCTCCACGTTCTTGAACGAGGAGCGTTTAAAGGATATGAAGCGATTGCTTGACAGCGAGAATATATTTGAAAACAGGGCGGGAGCCTTATGTTGCCATCACTCAGGAAATGAAAAGGCCTTAAAGGTATTGGACCAGTACCTGGAGATGAAGAAAAAAATAGCGAACAAAGAAATAGAGTGGAATACGCTCAAACACTAAAAGAATGGATGATAAAATGATGATTATAGATCCCCATGTGCACATGACCTCCAGGACTACCGATGATTACGAGGCCATGGCAGCTGCGGGTGTTGTGGCGATAATTGAACCTTCCTTTTGGTTGGGCCAACCTAGGACTCAAGTAGGGTCTTTTCAAGATTATTATAGTAGTCTCGTTGGTTGGGAACCCTTTAGGGCAAGTCAGTTCGGAATTAAACATTACTGTACCATCGGCCTTAATTCAAAAGAGGCCAATAACGAGGCATTGGCAGAGCAGGTCATCGAACTATTACCCTTGTACGTACATAAGGAAAACGTAGTGGCCATTGGCGAAATCGGGTATGACGATCAAACTCCCGCAGAGGATAAATACTTTAGAATGCAACTGGAAATGGCCAAGGAATTGGACATGACCGTGCAGATACACACCCCGCATAGAGATAAAAAGGCAGGAACACTAAAAAGCATGGAGGTTTGCATCGAGCATGGTCTTGACCCTGCGAACGTGATTATCGACCATAATAACGAAGAAACGGTGAAAGATGTGTTGGACCGTGGCTTTATTGCCGCGTTCACTATCTATCCTAAGACAAAAATGGGAAATGAACGCATGGTCGAGGTCGTTCGGAAATTCGGTAGTGACCATATTATCGTGGACAGTTCTGCAGATTGGGGAGTAAGTGATCCCTTGGCGGTACCCAAGACCGCTGCGTTGATGCTCAAACGGGGTATTGCCCGAGAGGATGTTAGAAAAACCTGCTATCAAAATGCGTTGGATGCCTTTGGTAAAAACGGTAAAATGAAAGAAGCACACTGGTTAAGCCCAAACGGAATCAATCAATCAAAGCTGTTCAATGATAACAGTGTTCTGAGGGGACAGTCCCCAAGAATTGACGAAAATCAGATTACATAAGATGAACAAAAAGCTGATGGGGTTTGCTAGATTGGCAAGACCTGCCAATTTACCGACCGCAGCGGCTGATATTTTTGCGGGAATCGCCATGGGTCTTTATGTTGAACATATAGATCCTTTGCTATTTCTACGCCAACAGGCCGGTGATGTGATTTCATTGGTATTCGCCTCGGTTTTTTTATACGCGGGTGGGGTGGTGTTCAATGATGTATTCGATGCGGAAATAGATGCTGTCGAACGTCCGGAAAGAGCCATCCCAACTGGGTTGGTGCCTATAAAACAAGCGGTAATCTGGGGTGTTTTTTTATTGGTCGTAGGCATTTCATTGGCATTCAATTGCAATGCGTTATCGGGAATCATTGCCTTGGTGTTGACCAGTGCGATTTTGGTCTATGACGGATACAGTAAACAGAACGGATTCCTCGGGCCATTGAATATGGGGGTTTGTAGGGGTTTAAACCTACTGTTGGGAATGACGATATTGGGGGCTTTGTCAGATGGGTGGATTGCAATAATCCCCGTACTCTACATTTTTGCCATAACACTGATCAGTCGCGGCGAGGTGCACGGGAACAACAAAGGTCATTTCATATGGGCGGGTGCATTATATGCGCTGGTAATCCTTTCGATTGCGGTGGTAATTCAGCTGATTACGGGCAATCTATTGCTCACTTTGCCGTTTCTAATCTTGTTCGGCATCTTGATTTTTATCCCCTTGGGAAAAGGATATACCAAGAATTCGCCCGACACGATTAAAAAAGCGGTGATAGCGGGTGTTTTGTCTTTAGTGGTCATGAACGCCTGTTGGGTAGCTGGCTTTTCGAATTGGTATTTAGCACTGGCGGTTCTATTATTGTTACCCCTATCTATCTTACTGTCTAAATTATTCGCGGTCACTTAAAATTAGTTATGCATTTACAATCGATTAAACAATCCTTCAACATTCAGTACGAGTATCAGCTATATTTTACATCGGGACTTTTCAATACTGAAAATCCGATTTTTGCGAAGCTAATTGCGGACTATAAAAATACCGATCCCATAAAATTGCTGTTCGTGATCGACGAAGGTGTCGAAAAACACCATACTCATTTGAAAACCCAAATAATCGAGTATTGTAAGTCCAATAACTTGCATCTTCAGCATACCGATACCTTAGTGGTTCCAGGGGGTGAGCAATCAAAAAATAGCGATACTTCGATAGCGCTAACGTTACAAGCGATACATGAGAACAAAATTTGCCGACATTCTTTTGTGGTCGTGATTGGTGGCGGTGCAGTCATCGATATGGTAGGCTATGCGGCCGCAATTGCGCATAGAGGCGTGAAATTGATACGGATACCCACCACGGTACTTGCTCAAAATGATGCTGCGGTAGGGGTAAAGAATAGCGTGAACGCCTTCGATAAAAAGAATTTTCTGGGAACCTTTGCACCACCCTTTGCCATCATCAACGATAGTCATTATTTGGCGACCTTGGATCAGAGAGATTGGATTTCTGGCATAGCCGAGGCCATTAAGGTCGCCCTCATTAAAGATAAGGAGTTCTATAACTACATTGCTGAACATGCAATCGCTTTGAAAAATAGGGATTTAAAATCGATGCAGTATGTGATTTACAAATGTGCAGAAATGCACATGCAGCATATCGCCCAAGGAGGTGATCCTTTTGAGACGGGATCATCACGCCCGTTGGATTTTGGCCATTGGGCTGCCCATAAAATGGAATTTATGACCGACTACGGCTTACGGCATGGTGAAGCGGTAGCAAAGGGAATCGCCCTTGATGTGACCTATGCCCAGTTGATCGGGTTGATATCAATGACCGAATTAAGTCATGTGCTACATGTGATGCGCGCTATCGGCTTTGACCTTAGCATACCTGTTAATAGCGACATGGAAATGAGCCTGTTAATGAACGGTATCGAAGAGTTTAGGGAGCACTTGGGCGGCGAATTAACGATTACCCTGATTGCCGGTCTGGGAATTAAACACGATGTGCATACGATTGACAAGGTACTAATGAAGCAAGCGGTCGAGAAATTGAACCTGCAAATTGCGATAAACTGAAAGAATGCAGTTCGAAAAAAACCTACATATTACGTATTGCACCAATATTCACCCTGGTCAAGATTGGAAAAGTACTTTTGATAGTATCAAGGAACATGTTCCTGGGATTAAAAAAAAAGTTTCCGAAAACGCCCCTTTCGGACTTGGGCTGCGCTTATCCAACAACGCCAGTGAAGAATTGAATTTGGAGTCGAATCTTAAGGATTTCAAGAAATGGTTAGACGAGAATGGTGTGTATATCTTCACGATGAATGGCTTCCCATACGGCAACTTCCATAACGAAAGGGTAAAGGATAAGGTACATGCCCCCGATTGGACGACCGATGACCGTTTGCGCTATACCAAACGCTTATTTGTACAACTTTCAGAATTGCTGCCCCTGGGCATGAACGGCGGAATATCAACGTCCCCGATCAGCTATAAGCATTGGTTTAAAACAGAACGGGAAAAGGAAATTGCCTTTGAAATGGGGGCAATACAAATACTACAAATCGCGCTGCATGTGCATGAATTGCAGGAGATTACTGGGAAGTATATGCATCTCGACATAGAACCCGAACCCGATGGCCTCCTGGAGAACAGTGATGAGGTGGTATCTTTTTATACGGATTATTTGGTGCCTATCGGTATTCCTTTATTTACGGAAGAACTGGGTATATCCGACGAGCAGGCAGAGGGCTTGATTAAAAAATACATCACCATCTGCTATGATATTTGTCATTTTTCATTGGCCTTCGAAGAGCCAAGTGAAACCTTTCTGAAATTTAAGAATGAAAACATCCAAATCGGAAAAATACAGGTAAGTGCAGCGCTGAAGATCGTATTCAACGGGGCGGAAGATGAATTAATTTGGGAAGAGCTTGCCAAGTTCAACGAACCCACCTACCTACATCAAGTAACCGAAAAAACGGGAAATAAGGTCATCACTTATAGTGACCTTCCCATGGTATTACAAAAGAAAGGAGTACATAAAGAATTACGGGCACATTACCATGTACCTATTTTCTTAGAAAGATACGGGGCTCTTTTTTCAACCCAGGACCATATTATAAAAACGATGGAGGTTCTTAAAAGAAACAAGGTCACCGAACACTTGGAAATTGAAACCTACACGTGGGAGGTACTTCCAGCAGATGCGAAAGAGGCCCTATCTGTTTCTATTGTACGGGAAATCGAATGGTTGAAATCAATTCTATAATATGAAAAAAACCGTAGTCATCAATGTAGTCGGCTTAACAAAAAGGCTGATCGGTGAGCATACCCCCTTCATAAAATCGTTTTTGGAAAGAGGAAAAGCATCGTATATCAACCCAATGCTACCTGCGGTGACCTGCGCTGTACAATCTACCTATTTGACTGGAAAATGGCCCTCCGAGCATGGTATCGTCGGCAACGGATGGTATTTCAAGGACGAATGTGAGGTCAAATTTTGGACACAGTCCAACAAATTGGTACAGGAAACAAAAATATGGGACGACTTGAAAGAGCGGTTTCCAACGTTTACGTGTGCCAATCATTTTT
>JBARCC010000411.1:0-3243 GCA_049793635.1 Maribacter sp.
GGATTGGACGTTTCGCCACTTTCCGGTTGCATTCCCAAATGCCCTTCATGCCCAGTCATGGTTTTGCCTCCTTCTGTATTCATCATCGATTTTTTACCCTGTAACTGTGCAGCGGCATCTACGGTAAATGTGCCATTGGTTACAATTTGATCTCCGTTTTCTAGACCGCTAATTATGGTATAGGTATCGCCATTGGTATTCCCAAGGGCAACTTCGCGCATTTCGAAAATTGGTTCATTAGGATTCGTCTTTACATACACCACGGAACGTTCCCCAGTCCACATTACTGCACTAGCTGGGACAACAACAGCGTTCTCCATCTTCATTTGCGCATTTTTAATAGTCCCTTCCACGAACATACCTGGCTTCAAAAGGTTTTCCTTATTGTTAAGTATCGCCCGCACCATTACCGTTCTTGTTGAAGAATTAAGCAGAGGGTCTACAAAAGATACTTTTGCGGTAAACTCTTTGTTCGGGTAAGCATTAGTAGTTAGCTCAACTTCCTGGCCTTCCTTCAGTGATGATATTTGGTTTTCATAGGCATCGAATACGGCCCAAACGGTATTTAGGTTGGCAATTTTATATAAAGGCTGCCCTTGCTTCACATAATCTCCTTCCTCTACCATGATATCGGTAATCGTTCCTGAAACGGTGGCATATACTGGGAAGTTTTCCTGCACTTTGCCCACTTCTTCTATCTTATCGATTTGCTTGTCCGAAAGCTTCCATAATTTTAATTTATTGCGAACAGCATTGTAAAGGGCAGGCTGTGATGCCTTCATGGATGCCGCTGTCAACAGTTCTTGCTGCGCACTTACCAATTCAGGGGAATAGATAGTCGCCAGAAGTTTACCCCTTGCAACGCTCTCTCCTGTATAGTTGACATTTAGCTTTTCAATACGACCTGCGAAATAGGTAGCCTGTGTAGCATTGGCTTCCTCATTCTCGCGGATCTTTCCTGAAAGCTTAAGGAAACTCCCATCTGAATCAACCATACCAACGGTAGAGGTGCGTATATTGGCCAATGCTAAGGCATTATCCGTCATTTTTATTTCATTGGCACCTAGCCCCACAGCTCCGGTTTCGGCGGGAATAAGATCCATACCGCAAATTGGGCAGTCTCCAGGTTCTTTTTTCATAATTTGAGGGTGCATGGAACAAGTCCACATTTGGGCCGCTGATTCTCCTGCGTGGTCGTGACCTTCTGACATTTCCGATTTGTCCTTCATAGCGGATTCATCGGAAGACGAACCTCCAAAAATAAGGTAGCCTGCCAGTAGCCCCACTATTAAGGCACCTGCGATAAAAATGATATTTTTTTTCATGATTTGTATATTAATTGTTCTATAATCCTATTCTTCCTGAAGGCGCTTTATCATTGCCTTCATTTCAGAAATTTCCCTTTTTTGGGCCTTAATGATTTCTTCTGCCAGTTTTTTTACTTCCGGGTCTTTTATATCGGCTCTTTCACTTGTTAAGATAGCAATAGAGTGGTGTGGGATCATTGCTTTCATCCAAAGTACGTCACCAACTGTTGATTTTTGTTCGCGTACCAGTCCCAAAGCACCTACAAAGAGAACTATGCTTCCCAGAACTATGGCTATATTTTTCTTTTTATTTTGATACATTTCTCGCATCGCTACAAACATTATGATGGACATAGTGGCTATACCTAAACAGACCATATAGAATCTTGTGAGGCTAAACCAAACGTGGTCCCATTCATACGTATTCAAATACATTGTGATGTACATTGCTACAAACGATGCTGCGAGCATACCTACAAATTTTCCATAATTTCCTTTTTTCATTGCTTTGTGATTTTGTTCTTGTGAATTCATAATTATTTGTTTTAATGGTTAATTTTTATTTTTTTATTTAATTTTCGAATCGATGGTGATGACGTGTACCAAAGTAAAAATCCACTTAAAACGGTTATTAACCCTAATACCGAAAAAGCCCTTAATACTATGGTATTAAAATTATCCCTGCCTTGATAATCCATTGTGTGGGTCATCCAAAGAAAGTCGAACCAACGCCAATCGCGATGGCGCAATGTTTGAAACGAGCCATCTTTGACAGACACATAGGCTTTTATATTTTCGGGCGTTTCATATGATATAGCGTAGGCTGGAAGAGGTCCTGAGCGATATTCGCTATGGCTCCCCACTTCCTCGATGCGTTCTATGCTTTTCACTTTTAATTCAGGCAGCATATTTCTCTTCGCTACCTGAAGGGCATCCTGTTCGGATATTTCAGCTTTTAATGCACCTGTTTTTGCATTGACCAATTGACTGTGATTAACCCAATAATAAGGCTCTCCTGATATTTCTCTTAGTTCCAAAGAGGATATGGCTTTGGGTTTAATTTTTGTTGGACTGATCAAATCCGTATACGAAATTTTATCGACAGGATCCCGTCGAAATTGGTCGCCGTGTATCTCATCGATATCCGTCCAACTGAAATACATGCCGCTAATGGTCCACATTAAGAACTGAATTCCTAAAAAGAGACCTAGATAGCGATGTACCTTTCTTATCTTTAAAGCTGTTTGTCTTTTTACCATCTTATTTTACTTCAAAAGGAAATTCAATAGTGACTTTCTCCCAACTCATTTTAATAGTTCCTGATGTCTCGCTTGTTTTGTTGACTGTATATTCCAGATGTTCCTGAATATTTTCTGAAATCCTAGGAGTTGTCGAAAAGCGCAAAACATCATCCTTCTCATCATATTCATCCTTACCATGTTGGTCCCAGTTGCTATTAAAAATTACTGTCCATTCTTCTTGATTGGGAATTACAAAAAACCCATATTTTCCAGCTTTCAACATTTTTCCATCAATGGTTAAATCTTTGTTCATTTCTATCCAGGTCGCCATATGAGCTCCTGCCTGCCAGATAGCATCATAAGGAAGTAAACCACCAAAAACAATACGGTTCCGAACTCCTGGCGACGAATAATCAATATGAATGTGCGCATCGCCTACCATTGCCATTGTCTCGGTATGTGGACTTAATGACTTTTTCTTATCAGGTTCAGCAGTTTGAGAAATTGTTTCTACCTCTTTCGCCTCAAATTCTTTGGTCTCTTTAACTTCTTGCTTACAGGAAGCAACAAGGATAATACCGAGTACTACTATGATTTTTTTCATTTGTGATAGTTTTATTTTGTGTATTAAAGTATTCTTGTTAACATAACGACTGCCATCACAATCATAATGGTGTTTTCTATAAAGGTAGCTT
>JBARCC010000412.1:0-6438 GCA_049793635.1 Maribacter sp.
CATCTATAGCGCAAAATTGAACCTAATGGGAAAAACAGTCAATATCGTATTCGGTATTCTTCTAATCGGCCTGCTGTGGTACTTTTTTATCAAACCGCAAGATTATCAAATAAGCGTAAAGGCAAAATCCTTTCCAACGGAAATCAATACATCTTTAAGGGCATGGACCACTTCGCTTGATAGTGCATCGATTGAGCAACTTGAAGATGCAAAACAACTCAAACAGACCCTTAGGTTTTCAGATTCTACCCATATTTATCTTTGGAACATTTCTATGTTAGATGATTCCACCTCTTACGTTCAAGTAGATGTTCGGGATCCAGACCATAGTTTAGCCAATAAGCTCCTTATTCCCTTTATGGATACTGACTTTGAGAAACGCTCACGGAAAACAGTGACTTCCTTTATCGAGAACCTGATAGAACAGAGAAAAGATTTTAAGGTAACCATTTTAGGTGAAGAAACCCCCGAAACCGCATTTTGCGCTTGTGTAGAGCATAAAACAAGTCAGTCCAAAAAAGCTTTGGCAATGATGAAAAGTTATCCGTTTTTAAATTCGGTGATTGTGGGTAATGGCCTTAAACTGAATGGGGTCCCTTTCATAGAAACTACGGAATGGGATATGAAAAATGACAGTATCGCATTCAATTTTTGTTATCCAATCTTTAAAAAGGACAGCCTACCGGAAATAAATACGGTAACTTATAAGGAATTCGTAGGTCTAAAGTCATTAAAAGCTCTATATAATGGCAACTACATCAATTCAGATAAAGCGTGGTACGCCTTATTGGATTATGCAGAGAAAAATAACGTTAATGTAAAACCTTTGCCTACAGAGTTCTTTTTCACAAACCCCAACATGGGAGGAGATGCACTTTATTGGAAAGCTGAAGTATTCATGCCCATATCGGATGAAAATGAATAGCGTCCTTTTCACTTCTTGGCTTGCAGTATCGACCCTTTTTTCCTGCACCAATTACGGTCAACTTCAACTGCTTACCGATTTACCTGGGAATCTGGAGGAGAATTCTGGTATCGTTACCTTTGGAGATTCTACGATTTGGGTAGTAGAGGATAATGGCAACCCCGATGAAATTTACCAGGTGGACTTTAATGGAGACATCCTTAAAAGCCTGAAGGTCAAAAACGCGGATAACGATGATTGGGAAGATTTGGCAAAGGACAATCAGAATAATCTATACGTCGCGGACTTTGGAAATAACGGCAACTACCGCAAAAATCTGGTCATCTACAAACTACCAAATCCTACTACCGAGCCTGGCGATAAGATAGATGCGGACCAAATAGAGTTTCATTATCCAGATCAAACGGAATTTCCACCTAAGGATGAAAGCTTATTTTATGATGCGGAGGCCTTGTTTCATCACGATACTAAATTATTTATCGTTACCAAGAATAGGTCGAAACCCTTTAATGGAGAAGCCCGTATTTACACGGTTCCCGATACCAAAGGTACGTATGAAGCTACATTTGTAGGTTCCTTCATTCCTTGTAAAGATTGGAAGCTGTGTCAAATTACCGCCATCGACATCTCTCCAAAAGCAGATAAAATAGTAGCCCTTAGCTACGGGAAACTCTTTGTTTTTACGGAATTTACATGGGATGACTTCTCAAAAGGTAAAATAGAAGAAATAGACCTGGGTGCGAGAACCCAGCTAGAATCGGTCTGTTTTTTGAACGAAGACACCTTACTCATCTCAGATGAACGTTCACATGGTACGGGTGGTAATCTCTACACCTATTCGCTTAAGTGAAGGTGTTGATCAAAAACCAAATCCGAGTCCGAACGAAAATCGTAAACCGTCCTCACTGTTAAACAGGGCGGTATGTATTGAAATTACGTCCGAGGCGTTTAGAAAAAATCCCCCACCGTACGACGTATGCCAGCGATTGGAACTTATTTCAGGAAACCATACCCTACCGTAATCAAAACCTCCGAAGAATCCCATCGCCATAGGCAATAATCGGGTCCTTTTCTTTTTAAGGCTAAAGCGAACATCGGTGCTTTGGTAATACGACGTTTTTCCCGTAAAACGTTGGTTTCTAAAACCACGCAGTCCGTCCACCCCCCCAATACTTGCCGCTTGGTAAAATTCGTATCCGTTCCCTATATTGAAATGTGCTTTCCATTTTGTCGCCAGCACCAACCTCCCATTGGGCACAAGCTTATAATCGAAAGAAAGGGAAGGTACAATGTAGCCGTAGTTGTTGCCCTCTTCATTGATGTTATCGGTATATCCGAATGTAAGGGAGGTGGCCATACCCATGGTAGGAAAAGCCTCGTTATCTTTATTGGCGAACGAGTACTCGCCATGTACTCCCACGAAATCGTTAGTGGTCTCTTCCCCGTTTCCTTGATAAAACGTATTGATGAACCTATTCTCTGTTTCCTCTACGCTTATGGATTGATAGGTGGCTCCCAGCTTCACCTTTGCGCCCAACTGCCTTCTCCAGACCAGAGATGGGGAGAATTCCAACTGCTGAAGTTTTACCCGATTATAGTCAAAATCGAGATTGTCATCCAAATTCACCGTGTTATTACCAAAGCCGAAAAAATTGATGGCAAAATTAGGACTGGTGAACCGCGCCATAAGCTCTACGTTCCAATTTTCGAACAGATGTGCGAATTCCCCTTGGTACTTAACATCAAAACCGCTCGTCGCAAAATAGTACGATGCTCCGAACGTATGTTGTTGCGTAAAAGGGTTCTGTCTAAAGCCATTATAAGTGTAGGTGTTCAGAAAGCCGACACGCACCCCATCATCTGGGTTGAAACCTATCGTGGGTAGCAGTTGATTCAAACTGTTTCGCAATGTTAAAGGTCGATAGGTATTGAGTTCGTAATCGTCTGATAATTTTACCTTCGCTCCTCCGTCTTCCTCAATGGTACTCTTTTTGCTCTTGTAATCGTAGAGGGCAATATTTCTTCCATTTTTTACCCTGTACACATCGTTATTTTGACCACCTATGAGTCGCACCTTTACCCCGCCAAAATCAGTGGGATTATCGACTTCAAAAATATCATCGTCATCTAGACCGTAGACCCATACTTCTTTCGTATCATCGGTCGTAAACGTCTTTTCGTAAAAGAGCTTTTTCGGTTTACCACTGATATTGCGATATACCTTGACTTCTGTCTCCTTCTCATTTAATCTCGTAATTTCGAACCAATCATCCTTATCGGTACCTGTTACCACCGCGTAGGTATTTAAAATTTGATAATATTCATTTGCGGTTTCCTGAAGATGATCGAGCCTAGCCAATATAATCTCCTTGATTTCTGTCACGGTCCCATCCCTTACTTCTTCAGGGAATGACTCAAAAGCCTCATCGATTATGCTAGCGGTCAAATTTTCCCGTAGAAAGGCTGCTTGCGCCATCCACTGTTCTTTTTTGGTCTCTCCCAAAAGCGCTACATCCAGAACATAGGTCTTTGGAGAGGAGTTAAAGCCTTTCACACTACGTATTTCTTTGGTGAAACCTTCCATCAACCGAAGGCCCGGTATAATTCTGGTGGCAATGTTCATCAATGCCCCGTCGCCCATGTTGGAGAATACTTGGTCACGGTCTCTAGGAACAGGCTTATAGACGATCTTATCTTTTTTCTCATCCTTAAATTCGGCCCATCGCCATTGGTCTACGTGCCTATCCCAATCCCCCAAGACCATATCAAAAAGTCGTGCCCTGAGGTACAGTTCTGTATCCACTTCATATTTTTCATCGTCCCTCAAATCCTCCAACATACTATCAGTACTCTTCAGCTCATTGGCATAACCAAAGCTGGCCAGATCGCCGTGACCATCTCCTGCATGTTCTTCGATCATATAAAGCTCATCTCCAAAAGATGCGTTATAGTCCTGTAGAGCAGGTTGTTTGGGTACATAGTACAAAACAGGGTTGGTGTGAAAAATACCCACCGCATCCGATAGCACACCGGTCGTGAAAGGCCCGTAGGGGTGCGCTCCCGTATAAAAATCCTGTAAAATTTCTTGGGTATAGGTTTCCTTTAAATCATCTAGCACGTATTGGTCTTGAAAGGCCATGGACTGTAAATATAGTTCTGCACTTTTACGCAATGCCCGCATCACATATTCCTTACCTTCCTTGTCTCTCAACCGTAACGATTTTGACTGGTGACCCCCTCCTTTTTTCACTGGAACCACCCCACCGAACAAGGTATCCAGATTTACCGTCGGCGCCGTTACTTTCGTGCCATAGTACTTTCTATATCGCTCTCCCCAAATGGTCTTGAAAAAACCGCTCTTGTCGATTTCATCTTCGGTATATACAGATGCCTCTACTGTGGCCGGGAAATCGGTACCAAAATCCCCCACATAAGGGTTTCGCATGGCGGGTAGTACCTCTGTCGTAAACAAGAATTTTTCTTCATCATTCTCGTCCACCCCGTAGAACCGTACTCTTGAGGAACCATCTGTGTATATCTCCAACGTGGCATAGCCCATACTTCCCGTAGAAAATTGCGCCCCGTTCAACAAGCGGGTGTTCCCTTTTTTAGCTCCGGAGCCGCTTACGATCTGTGGTGTATTGTTCTCCACGATATATTGTAGGGTATGCTCATGACCGGAAGCAAAAATGACCCGCTCCGAATATTGGGCCAATGTCGTTACCCGGTTCATTAGGGCATTGTATCTTTTGTTGTTCAGATCCTCGATCGAGGCTCCACTGGTTCGCCTTAATACGTTGATAAAGGTTCCTAGAACTGGTATGGGAAACGGCAAGGATTTAGGATACAACTGCTGTTTCAACGAATATTGCCCACCGTGTACGCCATAACTGGTCGAGGGGTGGTGCATCGCAATTACCGTAGTACGGTCACGGTAGTCCGCAATGGCATCTTCAAGTTCCAAAAAAAACTTTTCCCTACTTTTAATCTCACATTTGTCGTTCATGCCCGGACGCTTATCCCAATTGGTCAAATACCATTCTGTATCCAACGTTATAATGACTATATCATCCCCTATTTCAACCACATCGATAGGACAGCCGTTCTCTGGCAAAAAAGGGTCTTTTTGTTTTAGTGCGTCTTTGATATAATCTTCCTCTCTTTCCAGACCTACCAAACCTTCGGTGTACCAATCGTGATTGCCCGGTATAAATAGCGGTCTGCCCTTAAAGTTGTCCAACGTTTTCAATTGGGCGTCCAAATGGCTTTTGGCCGTTAAATAGGCGAGCGTAGAATCTTTGGGGTCCGGAAGACCCGCAGGATAAATATTGTCTCCAAGAAAAATGGCCGTACTATTTGCGTCGGCATCATCAAGTTTGGATTTGAAAATTTTTAGAGCAGGGTTCATGCCCCTGATAGGCGAAAGGCCGGCATCCCCAATCAAATAAAACGTATGGGAAACATTCTTGCCTTCGTTCACATCAACAGCGGTGGCATCGTTTACGTATTTGGTCTTGTAGGTAGCACAACTTGTAATCAAAAGCAGCACCCCCGCAAAAGCGTAAAATTTATTCATATCCATGTAAGCTCTCTAAAATTTTGTAAATTGGGCATTATAAATCCATTTGTTGAATATGTCGGAAATCGTAGATAAGACTGCACAATTTGTTACAGCATTATTATCCCAAGAATTAGATGAAAAATTTTTATACCACAATTTAAGACATACACAACGGGTGGTTAAAAGTACTAAAGAATTATTGGATTCATGTTCTCTATCCGACCAAGAAAAGGAAGTTTTGGAACTTGTAGCTTGGCTCCATGATACGGGTTACACTAAAGGAATAGAAAACCACGAGGAAAGAAGTTGTGAAATTGCCGATGCATTTTTGACCGAACACCAGTATGACCCCAAAGGCATTTCACACGTAAAAAAATGCATTAGGGCTACCAAGCGGCACGTAGCTCCGAGTGATGAAATGGAAAAAATCATCAGGGATGCAGATTCTTCCCATTTTGCCCAAAAGAGCTATCTAGCGACCACTGAACTTTTAAGGGAAGAATTGAAACTATTAGGAGTCAAAGAGTTCACGCCCCGGGAATGGTTACAGGAGAATATCGTTATGTTCAGGACCGAACATCAATATTATACCGATTATGCGAAAGAACATTGGCTTGAAAAGAAAGATAAGAACCTAAGAAAACTCATTAAGGATAAAAAGTCCGATAAAAAAATAGCAAAAAAAGAGCGCCTAAAGGCACAATTTAAAAGTGAGAGTCCGGATCGTGGCGTACAAACTTTATTTCGGGTCACCCTTAGAAATCACATTACCCTTAGTGATATCGCCGATACCAAAGCGAACATATTGTTGTCCGTAAATGCAATCATCATTTCATTGGCGTTGTCGAACCTTATTCCAAAACTCGACAATCCCTCGAACGACTACCTAATCTTTCCCACCGTAATTTTCGTGCTCTTCGCCATTGTGTCCATGATCCTTGCGGTCTTGGCC
>JBARCC010000413.1:0-8515 GCA_049793635.1 Maribacter sp.
TGTGCAAAGCACGGTCACCTGTGGCCGCCAAAGCAGCTTCTTTGACCGCTTCTGCATAGGTGGGATGTGCATGGCTCATACGGGCGATATCCTCGGCAGATGCCCTAAACTCCATTGCTGTGACCGCTTCGGTAATTAAATCCGCGCAACGGGCACCAATCATATGTACGCCTAAAACTTCATCCGTTTTTTTATCGGCCAATATTTTTACAAAACCATCCGTATCCATACTTGCACGTGAGCGTCCTAGGGCACGCATCGGAAATTGACCCGCTTTATATTCAATACCCGCTTCTTTTAACTCTTCCTCCGTCTTTCCCACAGAAGCTACCTCGGGCCATGTATACACCACCCCAGGGATCAAGTTATAATCGATATGTGGTTTTTGACCGGCGAGCTGTTCGGCGACCAAGGTTCCTTCCTCCTCGGCTTTATGTGCCAACATAGCTCCTTTGACCACATCACCGATAGCATAGATAGTATCGATGTTCGTTTTTAAATGGGCATCTACTTCCACTCTACCCTTGTCATCCAGTTTTACCCCGGCAGCCTCGGCATTCAATCCGTCCGTGTAAGGCCGTCGACCCACCGACACCAAACAATAATCCCCTTCGAATACGACCTCTTCTCCTTTTTTATCATCTGCCTTTACGGTAATACGATCTCCTTTTCTTTCAACGGACTTTACTTTATGCGACAGGGCAAATTTTACTTTTTGCTTTTTCATCACTTTCATTAATTCCTTAGAAAGTGAACTATCCATACTGGGGATGATACGGTCTAAATATTCTACGACCGTTACCTCTGCCCCAAGCCTTTTGTAGACTTGCCCTAGTTCGAGACCAATGACGCCACCACCGATGATGATCATATGCTTTGGAATCTCCTTTAACTTTAAGGCCTCGGTAGACGTTATGATGCGTTCCTTATCGATTTTTATAAAAGGTAAGGTAGAGGGTTTGGAACCCGTTGCGATGATGATATGTTTCGCCTGTATCTCCTCAGTTGTACCGTCGTTCTTTTTAACGTTGATATGTGTGGCATCCTTAAAACTGCCAAGACCCTCATAGACCGTAATTTTATTCTTATCCATTAGAAACTGGATTCCTTTTGTGGTCTGATCGACGACATCTTGCTTCCGTCCTATCATTTTTTTAAGGTTTACCTTGATCTCCCCGGGAATATCGATACCGTGTTCCTCAAAATGGGTAATAGCATCTTCATAGTGGTGCGAAGAGTCCAACAAAGCCTTAGACGGTATGCAACCCACATTAAGACAAGTACCGCCCAATGTGGAATATTTTTCGATAATCGCTGTTTTCATTCCTAATTGCGCGCAACGTATCGCCGCTACGTATCCTCCAGGTCCCGAGCCGATGATGGCTACATCATATTGATTCATAAAAAGTCTTTTTCGTATGTCTTACAAAATTAATACTATTTTTAGTTTTAGAAGACGTTTGAACTTTTTGTTTGGAGCTGCCTATATAGCCCAAACATAAAGGAATAGTGGTTTTTAACCCGTAATGGAGCGTTTTTTTAGGGTCGTGTTCAAAGCCATGGTACGCAAAAATGGCACCCTAATGGCATGAAAACTTCCACACCCCAGAAAGTAGGTGCGCTTTTGGCGACTCGAAGGAATAGTCTAAACGACTACCTACAGAGGTATCGCAGTAGAATGCTTGACTTCTTTTATGGTAAACGAGCTTTGGGTACTCCCAATATGGTTCATGGCCGTGAGCTTATTGACCATAAAATTACGGTAGGCGTCCATGTTCCTTACGTGAATTTTCAGGAGATAATCGTAGTCCCCGCTGAGATGATGGCATTCCACCACTTCTTCCAAACGCAATACCTGCGCTTCAAATTGGGCGATGTTATCTTTCACGTGCTGCACCAGTTTCACGTGGCAAAATACTGTGAAATTACGGTCCACAACTGTTTTATCGACCATGGCTACGTAGTTCCTGACCGCACCCGTGCGTTCTAGACGCTTAATGCGCTCATATATGGCCGTAGTCGATAATCCCAAGCGTAGTGCATATTCTTTCGTGGTTTTTTTACTATCGGTTTGTAAAAGTTCCAATAACCTTCTATCCGTTTCATCTAATTTGATCATGATTCTAATTCTAGGGATGGGTTTAAAAATACTACAAATTAGTTTTATATTCTATAATTTTTAAAAAATTAGATTTATTATCTATCTATTTATTTATATATTGACTTTTTTACTGCTATTGGCTAATTTTACTTAAAATAACAATCATGAGCCAAAAAACGATCAACGATTTTCAAGACCTGCAATACTTCGGGGAATATGGTGGGGTCAACCCTTCGGTATCCGATTCATCGACCTATACATTTCTATCGGCCAAGACCATGTTCGATACCTTCGAGGGCAATACCGAGGGCTGTTATCTCTACAGCCGACATTCTACCCCTTCCAACCTATATTTAGGGGAGGCTTTAGCAGCGTTAGAGGGCACCGAGACCGCAAATGTTACCGCCAGCGGTATGGGCGCGATTACCGCGGTCATCTTACAACTGTGCAAGGCAGGTGACCACATCATTAGCAGTAGAACCATATATGGAGGAACCTATGCGTTCATGAAGAATTTCTTGGTAAAATTCGGAATCAAAACAACCTTTCTTGATATCACCGATTTAGATGCGGTTGCCGAAGCCATCACCCCTAAAACCAAAATGATGTATTGCGAAAGCGTAAGTAACCCTTTATTGGAGGTCGCTGATATTTCTGCGCTCTCGCGAATCTCCAAAAAACATGAACTGCCGTTGGTAGTCGACAATACATTTTCACCGCTTACGGTAACTCCGGCAAAATTAGGGGCTGATATCGTAATCCATAGCCTTACCAAATTTATAAATGGAACCAGTGATTGTGTGGCAGGAGTGGTCTGCGGAACCAAAGACTTTTGCCTTTCCTTAAAAGATGTGAACCATGGTGCAGGAATGCTGCTGGGCAGCACTTTGGATAGTTTACGGGGAGCCTCCATTTTAAAGAATATGCGCACCTTACACATCCGCATGAAAAAACATAGCGAAAACGCATTGTTCTTAGCTCAACATTTTGAAGAGGATGGTTTGCGCATCGTTTATCCAGGCCTTTCCTCCCATCCGGGCCATATGATCATGGAAGACCAAATGAATCCCGAATATGGATATGGTGGTTTAATGACGATGGACGTCGGTTCGCTGGATAAGGCAAATGCCTTAATGGAACTGATGCAAGAACGTAAATTAGGGTACCTGGCCGTAAGTTTGGGATTCTACAAGACCCTTTTTAGTGCACCCGGAAGCTCCACATCTTCAGAAATACCTTTGGAAGAACAACAACAAATGGGTCTGGGAGATGGTTTGATCCGTTTTTCGATCGGGCTCGATGACGACATCAAACGTACGTATTCTTTGATGAAAAAGTGCCTCATCGACCTCAATATACTGGATACTAAGACGCTTAACGCATAGGTTACCAATTTTAAAATGGGTTTGCACATCCGTAGCATAAGTTGTAATATTACGAGATAACCAAACGTGATTTTAATGGCTGACCAGAATACCAATGACCACAGGGAGAACGAGCATATTGTAGAGAACCGTGAATTGAATATATGGGAAGCACTAATTCCCGTTTTCGTTCTTGTGGGAATGTTAGCCTACAATGTGTTCGTATTTGGGGATGATGCCCTTAGCGGTTCAAACCAATTCATATTATTAATGGGTGGTGCCGTAGCGGCCGTTGTGGGATTCATGAATAAGGTCTCTTACACTCAAATGCTCGCCGAAGTTGAGGAAAACGTGAAATCTACTACAGGTGCCTTGCTCATTTTGCTCATGGTAGGGGCTTTAGCGGGAACATGGCTTATTAGCGGTATAATTCCTGCGATGATTTATTACGGACTGCAAATATTGAATCCTACTATTTTTCTTGCCGCGTGTGTTGTTATTTGCGCCATTATTTCTATTGCGACCGGGAGCAGTTGGACCACCTCTGCCACCGTTGGTATCGCGCTCGTAGGCATTGGAGACGCCCTGGGCATATCTTTAGGAATGACAGCGGGAGCTGCGCTTTCGGGGGCTTATTTTGGGGACAAGCTTTCGCCTTTAAGCGACACGACCAACCTGGCACCGGCCATGGCCGGAGGAGAACTTTTCAGTCACATCAAGTACATGACCCTTACCACCATACCGACCATTGTGGTAACCCTCATAATTTTTATAATCATTGGACTTAATCTAGATACCTCTGGTACTGCGGACACCGATGGTATTCTAGCTTCCATAGAGGCAAGTTTCGATATAAACGGGTGGTTATTTATCGTACCTGCCGTAGTCATTTTACTGATTGTCAAAAAAACGCCCCCTTTAGCGGCACTGCTTATCGGAACGCTCTTGGGCGCTGTTTTTGCATTGATTTTTCAACCTGATATTGTTGCAGGTATTACCAATGCAGATGAATTAACCTTTGAATCTGGTTATAAAGGAGTAATGAATGCCATAACCGTCGAAACGACCATACCTTCGGATAATAAGGCCTTGAGCGATTTATTTTCCGCCAAGGGCATGGCAGGTATGTTAGGGACCATTTGGCTTATTATCTGCGCTATGGTATTTGGTGGAATTATGGACGGAATAGGTGCCTTATCGCGCATCAGTGCAGTGCTCTTAAGCTTGGCAAAAACTACTTTTGGCCTTTTTGCGAGTACCGTGGCAAGTTGTTTAGCTTTGAATGTCACCGCATCTGACCAATATCTTGCCATTGTCGTACCCGGAAAAATGTTTGCAAAGGCGTACAGGGATAGAGGGCTTGCGCCAGAAAACTTGAGCCGAACTTTAGAGGATTCGGGAACTGTCACCTCTGTACTGATACCTTGGAACACATGTGGGGCTTACCACAGTGGTGTTTTGGGAGTGGGCGTAGGAGAATATTTTATGTTCGCTATTTTTAATTGGCTCAGCCCTATAATGACACTGATATTTGCCGCTTTTAATATTAAGATTCGACAACTGGCCACAAAGTCTACCTCAAAAAACTGAAATTTTGAAAAACCTACCCGTTGTTTTCGATATATAATTTTTGAAAGAAACGTGCTTAACGATAGTATATTCTTTAATTTCACAGCTTCAAACCAAAAACAAAGGATATGGCATCTATAACATTAAAAGGTTCTCCGATACAAACCATCGGTTCCTTACCCGCAAAAGGTGAAAAAGCTCCCGAATTCAAATTGACAAAAAACGATCTATCAAGCGTGCAACTTTCTGACTATAAAGGTTCTCGGCTAGTTCTGAATATTTTTCCAAGTATCGATACCGGTACCTGTGCACAATCGGTAAGGCAATTCAACAAAGAAGCTACCGAAGTAGACAATACGATGGTACTGTGTGTGTCTAAAGATTTACCTTTTGCGCAAGCCCGTTTCTGCGGAGCCGAGGGCCTCGAGAACGTAGAGATGTTGTCTGACTTTAAGGACGGTAACTTTGGAAAAGCCTACCATGTCGATTTCTCCGACGGCCCACTAGCACCATTACATTCGAGAGCGGTAGTCGTTTTAGATGAAAGCGGGAATGTGCTTTATACAGAACAAGTTGCTGAAATCGTGGACGAACCAAACTACAAGGCAGCATTAGAGGCACTGATGAACGATTAAAAGTACCCTATGCCCAAGGAATCTTTTTTGGAAAACCGTATTAAAAGTGTAGGCTTTGCTTTCAAGGGTGCACTCTTGTTGATACGGACCGAAGCAAGTATTAAAATTCAGGTGTTTATTGCCATACTAATGACGGCAGCCGGTTTTTATTTCGATATTTCGCATACGGAATGGATTCTTCAAATCTTCGCCATTGCCTTGGTGTTAGGTGTAGAAGGTATGAACACGGCCATCGAAAAATTGTCGGACTATGTTCAACCAGAATTCGACTTAAAAATTGGATTCATAAAAGATATTTCGGCCGGTGCGGTCATGTTGGTTTCCATTGCCTCCACCATCATTGGTCTCATTATCTACCTTCCGAAAATAGGTTAGGGAACCCTTAAAATTTCAGCGTGCGTACCGTAAGGTGCCGTAGGCAAACCCTTGTGGTATTGAAAAGAGACTTTAATTCGTATTTCGACCGAGGGGTCGTGGTATTTACATCTCAATTATCGAGTAAATTTGTAATTTAGCATTTGAATCATCCATTTAATGGCAAAGAAGGCAACTAAATCAAAGCCAAAACCTACTAAAAAACGATCACCGTTTACACTATCCAAACAGAACAAAATCATTTTGGGCAGTTTGCTGATGCTGTTCAGTATTGCCCTTTTCTTTTCATTTGTTTCGTTTTATTTTAATTGGCAAGATGACCAAAGTTTACTTTCAGAATTTAAAGATCGTAACGAGCAGGCAAAGAATTTACTGAACAAGTTCGGTGCCAGTATCAGCCATTTTTTTATGTACCGCGGTTTTGGAGTGGCCACATTGATTCTTCCATTTCTGATATGCCTAACGGGAATTTACCTCTTCTTGGGTCTACCGTTAAAAGCGGTGTTTAAAAAATGGATATGGGGTCTCCTCTTTTTACTATGGATTTCCATAGCGCTTGGTTTCTTTGCCATCGATAGTCCGTTGCTTGGTGGTTTGGTAGGCTATGAAATGAATGATTTTATGCAAGATTACGCCGGTAAAATTGGCGTTTTGTTACTATTGATTTTCGGTCTCGTATTTATATTGGTACGCCTGTTCAACGTCACTCCCGAAGAAATCGTTGGCTTTTTTAAATCGAGAAAAGAGGCCATCTCCTCTGAATTCAAGGCCAGCAAGGCCCGTAAAACCGAAGCTGATGAGGAAATCATGAAAGGCTCGGTCAATGATGAAGTACCTGTGGTCATAGACACGTATACCCACAAGACCGAAATCCCGCATTTAAAAAAGGAGAAAGATGAGCTTCGGGTCACCACCTCCACCGAGGGTGAGGAAACATTGGCCATGGAGGTGGAAACCGTTATTGAAGAGCCGGAGGAAATCGATATCCTTGCCAATAAATTGGTGGATGATTTTGGTGAATTCGACCCTACTTTAGAATTAGGCAATTACAAATTCCCCACCATAGAGCTTTTGGATCAGCACGGGGTCTCAGGAGGCATTACCATTAATCAAGAAGAACTAGAGGAGAACAAAAACAAAATTGTCGATACCCTTAAAAACTACAAAATTGGTATTGCGCAGATCAAAGCGACCATAGGCCCTACCGTGACCTTATATGAAATCGTTCCCGAAGCGGGTATCCGTATTTCAAAAATCAAAAACCTTGAGGACGACATCGCTCTGTCCCTAGCCGCTCTGGGGATACGGATTATCGCTCCCATTCCCGGTAAAGGTACCATCGGTATCGAAGTACCCAATAAAAATGCGACCATTGTCTCGATGCGCTCCGTAATCGCTTCCAGTAAGTTTCAAAAGGCAGAAATGGAGTTGCCGATTGCCTTTGGTAAAACGATAAGTAACGAAACCTTTGTAGTCGATTTGGCAAAAATGCCACACTTATTGATGGCAGGTGCTACGGGCCAAGGTAAATCTGTGGGCCTCAATGCGGTACTTACCTCTTTATTGTACAAAAAGCATCCGGCAGAAGTAAAGTTTATTTTGGTCGATCCCAAAAAGGTAGACTTAACGCTTTACAATAAAATCGAACGTCACTTTTTAGCAAAACTTCCTGATACCGACGAAGCCATCATCACCGATAATACCAAAGTAATCCATACCTTGAATTCACTTTGTATAGAAATGGACAATCGCTACGAACTATTAAAGTTAGCGATGGTACGAAATTTGAAAGAATACAACACCAAATTCAAGGCACGTAAGTTAAACCCTAACGACGGACATAAATTTTTACCGTATATCGTTTTGGTCATCGACGAATTTGCCGATTTGATCATGACCGCCGGGAAAGAGGTAGAGACCCCTGTTGCCCGATTAGCGCAACTGGCAAGGGCCATAGGCATCCATTTGATCATTGCCACCCAAAGACCATCGGTGAATGTAATCACCGGGATCATCAAGGCAAACTTCCCTGCACGTTTGGCGTTTAGGGTAACCTCGAAAATAGATTCACGAACGATTTTGGATACCCAAGGGGCAGACCAACTTATTGGTCGTGGAGACATGTTGTTTACCCAAGGTAATGATGTCACGCGTATACAATGCGCATTTGTAGACACCCCGGAGGTAGCCAAGATTACCGAATTTATTGGTAGCCAACGTGCCTATCCCGAAGCATATGAATTGCCCGAGTACGTTGGCGAAGATTCTGGCACGAGTGTTGATTATGATATCGACGATAGGGATAAACTATTTAAAGATGCCGCTGAAGTAATTGTGATCGCCCAGCAGGGATCCGCTTCATTGATACAACGCAAGTTGAAATTGGGGTACAACCGCGCGGGCCGTATCATTGATCAACTGGAAGCCGCAGGAATTGTCGGACCTTTTGAAGGGAGCAAAGCAAGACAGGT
>JBARCC010000414.1:0-8485 GCA_049793635.1 Maribacter sp.
GACCCGAACGATGCGCAGACATGGTACGCTCCCCCAAGGGCAGAAATGAAAATGAAGGAACTTACGGGCACCGGAATGGTCGAGGTGTACAACCATCAAAACCTATGGAACAATAGACAAACCCAAAAGGTCTACGATGCTTTTGTGGATGTTTGGGGAACGGAGCAGCTGTGGGTGACCATCGATAGGGCCAACTTGAATTTTCCGCTGCGACCGGGTGCCGATAAAAAGGGATTCATCCATTGGGACTACGACCCAGAAACCAAACCACAAAATGTACAGGGCGTGTTGGCTTTGGCCGATCAAACGGACGAAAATATGGGAGGTTTTCAGTGCATTCCTTGGCTGTACAGAAATTACGACGCTTGGAAACTGACCCAACCAGCCGATAGAGATCGGTTTCAGCCTAGTTTGGAAGGTCTGGAAGACAAAATCGTGAAGGTAAAAATGGAAGCGGGCGACCTTTTGATATTCAACAGCACCGAGCCCCATGGTATTCGACCCAATACCTCGAAGGATAAGGTGCGAATTGCCCAATATATTTCGATGATGCCGGCCCAACCGGAAAATGAAGCGCTGAAAAATTGGAGAATCAGCTCTTGGAAGCATAGAATCGCTCCCGAAGGATACGCTTTCCCGGGGGATCCAAGACAGTGGGAAAAAACGAAATATGAAAGGGCTAAACTATCGCCGTTGGGAAAGCGATTGCTAGGATTAAATGACTGGTAAACAGATTATTCGGCCATAAACTGGTTGGGCCGGGAAATAGTGTTATTTTTGCGCCCTTTAAATAAATGGGTACATGGCAAAAATTCTCAACTTATTCGATTTCAAACAAAAGGTAGATTATAAAACCGAAATCCTTTCGGGGTTGACGGTCGCCTTGGCCCTGGTTCCCGAAGCGATTGCTTTTGCTTTGATTCCTGGATTTTCTCCGCTTACAGGCTTATATGCCGCGTTTGTATTGGCATTGATTACCTCTATTTTTGGAGGACGACCAGGAATGATTTCTGGAGCGACGGGTGCGGTGGCGGTCATCTTTATTGGACTGATTCTTGAGTTGAAGCGCAATTTTCCAGGTATCGAACCCGAAACGATCCTAAACTATGTGTTCGCAACGGTGGTCATTGCCGGGGTCCTTCAGATTTTAGCTGGGATTTTACGCTTGGGAAAATTTATCCGTTTGGTGCCACACCCTGTAATGTTCGGTTTTGTAAATGGTCTTGCCATTATCATCTTTATGGCGCAATTCCCTAATTTTTATCAAAAGGGAACAGATACCCTTTTGACGGGTATGAACATGGCCATGATGCTCGGGCTTACGTTATTGACAATGCTGATCATATGGGGCCTCCCAAAATTGACCAAAGCGATTCCGTCTTCCTTGGTAGCCATTGTCGTGGTGTCTGCAATCGTTATCGGATTTAGCATTGATACGTTGACCGTAGCCGATACCATGCGTGAGGGCGAATCTATAAAAGGGGGTTTCCCTCCATTGTCCATTCCTCAGATTCCGTTGACTTTTAAAACCTTCAAGATTATTTTTCCATTTGCCGCCATTGTTGCAGGTGTGGGGTTGATCGAAAGCTTATTGACCTTGAACATCATTGACGAAATCACCGAAACCAGAGGTAATAGTAACCGGGAATGTATTGCTCAGGGCTCAGCTAATATTTTATCTGGATTTTTATCGGGTATGGGAGGTTGTGCCATGATCGGTCAAAGTCTGATCAATACCTCATCTGGTGCAAGGGCACGTTTATCGGGTATCACAGCCGCTATTATGTTGTTGGTGTTTATCATGTTCGGTTCAAGTGTTATCGAACGATTGCCTATGGCAGCTTTGGTGGGCCTTATGTTCATGGTCGCCATTGGCACATTTGAGTGGGCAAGTTTTAAGACCTTTCGGAAAATGCCCAATTCTGATGTGGTAGTGATGCTTTTAGTAACCTTGATCACTGCGATTACGCATAATTTGGCCGTAGCGGTCCTTTTAGGGGTCATTATTTCGGCTTTGGCGTATTCTTGGGAAAATGCAAAACGAATACGGGCCAGAAAGCGTGTTGATGAACATGGAGTGAAGCATTACGAAATCTATGGTCCCTTATTCTTTGGTTCTACCACACTTTTCGGTGAGAAGTTCGATGTTGCCGGTGATCCCGATGAAATCATCATCGATTTTCAAGAAAGTAGGGTAGCCGATATGAGCGGTATCGAAGCACTGAACAAAATTACCGAGCGCTACGCAAAAGTGGGGAAAAAGGTACACTTACGGCATTTAAGTAAAGATTGTATTCGGCTTTTAGAGAATGCAGAAGATATTATCGATGTAAATGTTATGGAAGATCCTACCTATAAGGTGATGGTGGACAAGCCCATAAAGGAAGACGATAAAACCCAAAATCCCTTTAAGCTTTGGGGACTCTAGGTTGAGATCAGTATTACGCTTTTAGGCGTAACTTACGATGAATAGCGATAGGACTAAAAAAATAAACGCAGGCAACGATTTCATTAGCGAGTCCTTAATCTTCAGGTGCATAATAATGGCTCCTATCATTAAAATGGCCATGACCGAAGCCGCCGGTATGGCTAATTGAGGTACCCAAATAGATAGTAAAATACACAACGCGCTTAGTACTTTTAGTGCTCCAACAATATAAACCATAGTTTCTGAGAGACCATAAGATGCAAACTCAGCTTTCATCGAAGAAGCTTCACCGCCTCGATAAGGGGTTTTTTTATTGAAGCGAAAAAACCATACATTGATGATACTGATAAAGATGATTATCTTGGCAGCTATGATAACGTAATACATAATGTTCATTATTTTATTTCTAAATTTAAACAAATATTCTTAAAGTAAAATATGTTTCTATCTTTTGGTCAGGAATACCTATGGTACACCAAAGCACTACTTTTTTTTTCCGGCATCTCTTTTTTGTTTTTTGGAATAAGTTGTCTGTGGACCGAGTTTATGGTGATGGAATTTAAGCGTTACGGGCTAGAACATTTTAGGGTGCTAGTGGGTTGTTTACAATTGCTAGGGGCCTTTGGTTTATTTATGGGGCTATACTATAAAAATTGGGCCATCATCGGTAGCTTGGGCCTATGTTTGTTGATGACCTGCGGATTTCTGGTAAGGATTAAGATTAAGGACTCTTTTCTATTATCCTTTCCATCACTTTTCTACGCGATGCTGAATGCGGCGCTTTTTATACTCCTCATGAGATCCAAGACCAATTAGTTCGATAAAAATGAAATGAGGGATAAACAGATACAAATTTCTTGAGCTTTTACACATTGGAGGGACGAAGGAAACATGATAATTTTGGGTACTACTTAAAATGTCATCGGTTCGAAACGATAGACTACAAATGATGATTGCTTGTAAACCTTAATCTTTTAATCGATAAACAATAGATCAACTATGGCAAATAATGTGTTAGGTACGGCATTGGAAGGATGTTGTTTTGAGCCAAAGACCGGCTTTTACCGTGATGGGTATTGTAAAACCGGTCCTGAGGATAGTGGTACCCACACCGTCTGCGCAATAATGACCGAAGCGTTTTTGGTGTTCACGAAAACACAGGGGAACGACTTGTCAACCCCCATCCCCATGTATAACTTTCCGGGATTAAAACCTGGCGATAAATGGTGTTTATGCGCTTCACGTTGGAAACAAGCTGTAAAAGCGGGTGTGGCGCCACCAATACTTTTAGAGGCGACGCACGAAAAAACATTGGAGTTTATCGACTTTGACCTGCTTTTAGCGTATAAGAAATAAGGTGTCTTAGGCTCACCCTTTCTAGAAATTGATGTAGGTACACGTGAATAAATTCTTTTTTTACCTATTTGTAAATCGTGTTTAATTGTATACCTTAAAGTGTATGAAAAGAGGGTACAAAGTGCAGTTCGTTACCGTAGTATCAATAGTCGTATTGGCAATCATACAAAGTTGTAACATGAAAGCAGAGCATTCAGAAGAAACCTTGTTCGTGGGTACGTATACCGACTCGGGCAGCGAAGGAATCTATAGATTCAGTTTTAATCCACTCACAGGAGAATTGCAATACCGAGCGCTGGCAGCTGCTCTTAAAAATCCTTCGTTTATTGCGATGTCGGAAGATAGAAAAAATATGTATGCGGTTGGAGAGGTAGATGACTTCGAAGGCACTAGTGGGTCGATAACCACATTCAAGCTTACCGATACCATTCTTGAAAAATTGGACACACAATCCACGCACGGTGCAAACCCGTGTCACGTGAGTGTTTCCAAAACAGGCGATTATGTGGGCGTAGCCAATTATACAGGGGGTAATGTTGCGGTTTTCAAGCGAAGCGATACAGGACGGTTAGAAGCAAATCCACAAGTCATTGACCATAAAGTTTCAGATTCTAGCAGCACCTCCCATGCCCACATGGCAAAATTTATCGATGGGGAACTGTTCGTTGCAGATTTGGGATTAGACCGTATTAAAAAATACAACGAAAAAAACAATCGGTTTGGCGCAAGCGAACAACCCGAACTGGTTGTTGCGGAAGGTGCCGGACCAAGGCATTTCGTAACGTCTAAGGACGCTCGTTTTGTCTATGTCATCAACGAGCTCAATTCGACCATAACCTTGTTCGAAAAGCAGAACGAGCGCTATGCAGGGCTCCAGACCTACACGACCCTTGCGGTTGATTTCAAGGGAGAAAGTTATTGCGCCGATATTCGCTTGTCATCGGACGGTAAATTCCTGTATGGATCCAATAGAGGGGAAAATACCATCGTGATTTTTAAAGTGGATGCTGCGAACGGACATCTGGAATTGGTAGGTCGGGAATCGGTGCGGGGCGATTGGCCCAGAAATTTTACACTAGACCCTAGTGGCGGTTTTTTGTTGGTCGCCAATCAACGTAGCAATAACATTGTGGTGTTCAAACGCGACACCCAAACAGGTGTTTTAGGGTTTGTCGGCGAGATGGCTTTACAAAGCCCCGTTTGTTTAGATTTTCTTTAATTGAAATAATTCCTCGTTGATGATGAATCGACGATTATAGGTTCCTTACATTTTTAGCGTGAGGTGATGATGGAAATCAACTCCTGTTTCGGGATAACACCGGATTGTCTCCAAACCTGTTTTCCATTTTTGAAGAGCATTAGGGTCGGCACGCCTTTGACTTGATAGGTTGCCGCCAAGGGTTGATTTTTGTCGACATCTATCTTGATAATTTTTATGGACTCGCCCAGCTCTTTTTTTACCTCTCCCAGAATTGGGGCCAATGTTTTACATGGGCCGCACCAATCGGCATAAAAATCGACCAGTACAGCATTTCCACTTTGTATTATTTCAGAAAATGATGCTTTCATTGTTCAAAATTTGAAGTTAACAAATGCCCGATTCGGCATCACAACGCTCCTTGTCTGAGAGGGATGCTGTCGAAACTTGTTCAAATGCTTTCAAAAATGTGGCGGGCGACTGCGCTCCAGAAATACCATAGGTGTTATTAATGATAAAAAAGGGAACACTGTTCACTCCCCGTTGTTGATAATGTGCAATCTCCTGTTTTACGGCATAGGCAATAGCGTCGTCCTCCAATACTTTCTTCGTTTTTTCCGCAGGCCATCCAAAGGGGAGCAGTAAAGAACAGAGCACCCCAATTTCGTTCAGAGGTAGATTTTCATCAAAGTAGGCCTTTAAGAAACGTTCCTTTAGAGCATCTTTAAAACCTTCTTTCCCAGCTTCATGCAATAATTGATGCAGTGGTAGTGTATTTATTGCCTTCCATTCTTTCCCAAAATTAAAGGTAATCCCTTCTTCTTTCCCCACGGTGGTAAGACGTTCGGTCATGGCCAACGAAGCTTCCAAGTCCCCGAACTTGTTCATCAGATAGGTGTCCCTATCCAGCCCGGCAGCGGGAACGTTCGGGTCGAGTTGAAAGGGATGCCATTCGATTTCTATCGGGTCGCCTTCCCATTCGGCTATTGCGTTTTCAAGCCTTCTTTTGCCAATGTAGCACCAAGGGCAGGCGACGTCCGAAACGATGTCAATTTTTAGGGTCTTTTTATTCATATGCTCTTCATAGATTAACGCTGTATAGGTCGTAAAATGACACTAAAACCTACAGGGCTTTTTTGCAACAGGCTTAAAACAACTGGGAACATCCATTATTCTTTTTATGGAATACAAAAAATAAACCCTCTCGTATTGTGAAAGGGTTTGCTGTACTGTTAGGGGTATATTCTGTTTTAAAGGGTGCGAAGGTATTCTCCCAAATTTCGCGCTTCTTCTTCACTTAAATTTTGATTGAGCATAATGGCATTGTTATATTCTTTCAAAAGTGCTTTAGCGATAGGGTCACTTTTCAGCATACCATCAGGATTGATGATCATGTTCATCACCCACTCGGGGCTCCTTCTTTCGTAAACCCCTTTTAATGCTGGGCCGATCATACGTTGTTCCGCCATATGGCATGCAGTGCAGATCGCCTGAAATTTGGCTTTTCCCGCGGCGGCCATTTCCTCGTTGATTTCCTCGGTAAAGGTAACACTGGTAAAGGGACCTACGCCTTTATTATCCATATCTACGGGTACCGTTTCGCTTGTGCTTTCAGCTTTTACCTCTTTTTTGGTACGGTTCATTTCGAAACCTTCCTTTTTCTCTTCTTTTTTCTCGCCACAGCTCAAAATCAAGGTACTTAGCGTTAATAAAGTGAATAGTTTTCGCATTTGTGAATGTATTTAATTTATGATTAACCTCAACAAGGTACTAATATATGAATTTTTACGGGCAGATGTTCTTTTGTTGAAGCACTATTTGAATTTTAGCGTGTTCCTGCCATCGCCTTGCGTACAAGCCTTTTATTCTTGGTAAAATCGTATTTTATCGACAGCTATTTTGCGGTTCCCTTTTTGTAGAACCGATGCAATCGAAACCCTTGGACACTGTCCAGTGCAGAGAAGGTATGGGTCTCCTGCTCAAATCAATAAAAACGGAAGAATTTGGAATAGATGCCTCAGCGTCATCATCTTTGAACGCGGAAAAACATCAATACCGTATCCTGGAAAGAAATTCTAGGGTTCTTCGTTCTGCATAGGTATGCTGCTGTGCGCCGTGAAACCCAACATGGCCGCCATATTTCGGAACTTCTAAAAACAAGGTAGCATGTTGCTTGGCGATATGTACGGGGTAACACTCCGCTCCCAAAAAAGAATCGTTTTGCGCATTGATGATCAATGTGGGGAGTGTGATCCCTTTCAAAAACTGAAGCGAACTACACTTCGCATAATAATCCATGGCATCCTTGAATCCATGCGCCTTGCTGGTATATATATCATCAAAATCCTTCAAGGTTTTCACCTGTGCTATGTCCGCATCAGAGATACGTTGTGGAAATAATGCCTGTTTGCTCTTAAGTTTTTCGATAAGGTTTCCCTTGAACCGTTTTGCGTAAAGAATATTTTTAAACTGAAGCAGTTGATGAAGAGAGTCCGCCAATTGGCATGGAACGGAAATCGTTACGGCCCCTTTTAGCTCTTTATGCTGCTGCCGTTCCTCTCCTAAATATTTCAGGATAAGGTTACCACCAAGACTAAACCCATGTAAAAAAATGGAAGCGTATCTATCAGAGGACTTCACATGTTGTATGACGGCCTCTAAATCTTCGGTCGCACCAGAATGGTAAGAACGGTACAGCTTGTTGGGAGTACCGCTGCACCCCCTTAGATTTATGGCGCACACGTCAAAACCAGAGTTGCTCAACAGTTTGGCACTACCGCGCATGTAAGCCCTTTTTGCACTTCCTTCCAGGCCATGAATAATGAGGACCACTTTATTCGAGGGTTTTGTGGCATAGCTCCAGTCCAGGTCCAAAAAATCGGAATCCGGTAACCGAATGCGTTCCCTACTTTGGGACAGGCCATCGACCTTTCGGATCAAACCGGAATATATCGTGGAAAGATGACCGTTCCGGAAAAACAGGGGAGGGTTATAATGGGAGGTTACTATGGGCATAAAATGCATTCATAAATCGCTGCGATATCTGTTCGAGCGTTTTTATTTAGGGTAGGTTTCCAACAGTTTGGCCTGCTGTTGAACGGCGGACTTAAATTCTGATTTTAAATGGGAAACCAAGGTGGTTACTGGTAACGAATCCTTGATCAGGGCTGAACCCTGCCCTGCAGACCAAATGGTTTTCCAAGCTTTGGCCTCCGTATCCAATTCTTTTCCAAAATCTATTTTTCGGTCTTTTTTAAGGTCCTCTTCGGTAATACCGGCTGCTTTCAGACTGGCGGCCAGAAAATTCGCGTGCACTCCCGATATGGCTGCGGTATACACCACATCGTTGGCGCCGGCATCCATGATCATATTCTTATATTCTGGGGTAGCCTTACTTTCATCCGTATTGATAAACCGTGTTCCCATATAGGCTAAATCTGCCCCCATTTGCAGAGCTGAGGCGATATCCCTTCCGGTGCTTATACATCCGGACAGGATAATGG
>JBARCC010000415.1:0-6962 GCA_049793635.1 Maribacter sp.
GTATGTTGACCAAAGGTAGCTTTGGTGACTTTTATGTCCCCGAAGCTATCAGTGGGAATGATCATGTAGCAACTGATATATCTCTGCAGTCCTATTTGGTAGATGCGGAATTCATTCCAACATTGAATCTAACATTGAAGGAGGGAAGAGGTTTTGATCAAAGATTTAATGATTCTTTATCGGTCATTATCAATGAATCTGCAGCGAAACAAATAGGATGGGAAAACCCTATTGGAAGCATGATCCGCTATCCTGGCGGCAATATGGAGTCTTATAAAGTAATAGGTGTCCTTAAAGATTTTAATTTAGAATCCCTTCATAGTCACATTCAGCCATTTGCATTATTTTCCAATACATCACAAAGTTATGATACCGGTATTTCATACATCACTTTGAAAATAGGGGCAGAGAACACCAAGGAAATTATGGAGACCGTTCAACGAAAATGGGAGAAGTATCGACCAGATACTCCCTTTGAGTATTCTTTTTTGGATGATGATTTAAATGCAGCATATGTCGCTGACCAACGCCAGGCAAGTTTATTCGGAGTGTTTTCATTCCTGACCATTTTTATTGCCTGTATGGGCTTGTTGGGTTTGATCGCATTTACCGCTGAACAGAAAACCAAGGAAATAGGAATAAGAAAGGTCTTAGGAGCAAGCATTACTGAAATCGTGAAACTCCTTGCCGTCGATTTTGTAAGGGTAATCAGTATCGCACTGTTGATCGCTTCCCCATTTGCATGGTATTTTATGAATAAATGGCTTCAGGATTTTGCTTATAGGATTGATATGCCATGGTGGGTATTTGTTTTCTCCGGAGCACTTGCCCTAGGTATAGCCCTTGTCACTATGGGCTTTAAAGCGATAAATGCTGCTAGGGAAAATCCGGTTAAAAGTCTGCGTAAAGAATAATTAGAGCCAGACCCCAAAGGTCTTCAAGACCTTTGGGGTCTTCCAATAAAAACGAGAAGGATGTTTAAAAACTATCTGAAAATAGCTTGGCGAAATTTTAAAAAGGGAAAATTGTATTCGGTCATCAATCTATTGGGTTTGACCATAGGGATGATTTCCTTTATTCTCATAGCGTTGTTTATTCAGTATGAACTCAGTTATGATAAGCAACATGACAATGTGGATGACATTTATAGGGTAATCAGCAAACAACCCGGTAATGAATTTAAAGGTACCGATTTATTCTCTGGTACCCCTTTACCGTTGGGGACGGCTATGGTCAATGATTTTCCCGAGGTAGAGGCCAAAACAGGTATTGACTTGCGCACTAATCTGTTGAGCAAAGGCGAAGAAGTGTTCAGCGAGAAAGGGATTTTCGCCGATAAAGGTTTTTTTGAGGTTTTTACCATTAAGCTGATTTCTGGGGAGGGAAGATCCGCTTTGGAAGCACCATTGAACGTGCTGCTCACCGAAAGCTTGGCCAAAAAGTTGTTCGGAAGTGAATCGCCCTTGAACCAGAACATAACTTTTGATCGTAGAACCGAGTTTACGGTTAAGGGAGTCATTGCTGATCCACCCAAAAATCAACATTTTAGCTACGCTTACATTGCTTCGATCAGTGCCGCACCTTATTACTTCGAAAATAGTACTGCATGGGGAAACAACGTTGCTGTAACATACGTGAAATTGAGCGAAGGAACCGATTCCGAAAAATTAGAAACCAAGCTATTGGCCTATCGAAAGAATGCCGAAGGGGCGTATGCAAAGGAAGGATTAAAACCACCTATGTATCAACTTCAGCCATTGAAAGACATTCATCTGTCCTCTAAGGTCAATTTTGAACTTGAGCCCAATGGAGATCTGAAATACGTGTATCTCTATAGTTTGATTGCCATGATCATCTTGTTATTGGCGTCGATAAACTATATGAATCTGACTACGGTGCGGTCGGCAAGAAGAGCCAAAGAAATTGGCATGACGAAGATTTTGGGAGCCAATAGAAAACAACTTTTGACCCAGTTCTTGGGCGAATCCTTTCTATTTACCCTTTTTAGCTTTGTATTGGCCATGGGTTTCGTCTCCCTGCTTTTGCCCGAATTCGGGCAATTGCTGGACAAGGACATTCCATTTAATATCGTAGGCAATAAGTGGTTGCTTCTGGGCATGTTCTCTTTGGCCATTATAGTGGGAACGTTTTCAGGGCTGTACCCTGCGGTTTTCCTTTCGGCTGTTTCACCAATCAAAGCTTTTAGGGGTAACTTTTTAAAAAGTACAGGTAGAAATGTATGGCTTAGGAACGGTTTGGTGGTAGCACAATTTACCGCTGCAATCGTTTTGGCGATAGGCAGTTTGATCATACACCAACAACTTCAATATACACAACATAAGAATTTAGGCTATGATAGGGAACATATTGTCCACGTGCCCTATTCGACCCATGAAATTGCAGAGAATGAAGAGGTCATAAGAAATGAACTGGTTAAAAACCCCAATATACATAAGGTTTCCATAAGCACGCTAATACCACTCAATTTTGATAATCAGGGATTCATTAATAACTGGCAGGGCAATACTACCAAGCAGCAGCTCGGAATATATAGAGCCTTTGTAGATCATCATTTTATGGATGTTCTAGGTATGGAACTCGTTGAGGGTAGGTTGTTTTCCGAAGATGTTGCAACAGATGAAAAAGAGGGGTATATCATTAACGAGGCAGCGAGCAAGGCTTTAGGATGGGAAACATCGGTAGGAAAGGAATTCGATGAGGGTACGGTCATAGGCGTTGTCAAAGATTTTCATTACCAAAAATTCGATCTCGCTATCGAACCCCTACACATGCGAATGAGGCCCGAATGGACCAAGACTTTTGGTGAGGTAATCATGAGCGTTAACGCCGATAATTTTGAGGAAACAAAAAAGTACATCATTTCGGTAATGAACGAAGCTGCCCCATTAGTGCCTTTTGACGTTAAATTTTTAGAGGATACCTATGCTCAACTCTACGATAATGAGGCAAGATTGGGAAGTACGTTCACTATGTTCACACTACTCGCCCTTTTTATTGCTAGTATGGGTATGTTCGGTTTGGTATCCCATAGTGTGTTGCTACGAACAAAGGAAATAGGAATACGAAAAGTACTGGGTTCTTCCACAGTGGCCATTGTGTCACTCATTTCCAAAGAGTTTTTAAAATTGGTGGTTATCTCAGTACTTACCGCATGTCCTGTAGCGTATTTTTTTATGGACGATTGGCTTCAAGGTTTTGCATATCGCGTTGAGATGGACTGGTGGGTGTTCGCCCTTGTAGGTTTTATGTCATTGTTGATTGCGACGATCACCATTAGTTTTCAAAGTATAAGATCAGCCCTTGCCAACCCGGTAAAAAGTCTGCGTACGGAGTAAAATGCCCTTGGCGACATCGCCTCTAGCACTTTTGGAGGTAGCCGGTTGTTTTTCCACTTCCAGAGGATTGAAAAAAGACCTGATTGAAGCAACAAGGGAAGGATTTGAACTGGATGTAACACATTCCTTTTAATAGTGTCTTTGTAAATATATTGTACATCTTTTGTCCAATTATTTTACAGTCTATAAAAACACAACACATGTAAGTAGCTGAAAATAAAAGTATTAAACATATGGCATGAAATTAGTCATTCATTCTTTATACCATCGAGTTTCATCAACTAACCTATCACTACAGACCTAAAAAATAGCAGATCATGTTCAAGAACAACTTAAAAATCGCTTGGAGAAGTTTGAAAAAACAATCTTTTTTCACGTTTTTGAATATTGTCGGCCTTTCGATTGGTATTGCAGGGGCACTATTAATAACACTCTATATCGACGATGAGCTGAACCATGACACCATGTTCAAAGATGCGGATATTATTTACCGCATAGATACCGACATTAAGTTCGGTGGTGTGGAAATGAAAGCTTCTGAAGCGGCCGCACCCATGGCAGCGGCTATGCAAAGTGATTTTCCTCAAGTGGAACAGACCGTAAGGCTACGAACTAGGGGAAGTGCTCTGGTGCGTCCGGTTGGTGAGCTTGCTAATGCCAAAGAAACGAACGTGGCTTTTGCCGACGCTTCTTTTTTGAACTTCTTTGGAATTGAAGTAGTAGCTGGCGATGTACATTTAGCATTGTCTGAACCCAATACTTTGGTACTCACCAAAACTGCCGCAACAAAGCATTTTGGTACTGAAAATGTTTTGGGCAAACGGCTTTTGCTCAATAATACCGATACCTACACTATAAGCGGCGTCATAGATGACCTTCCCAAAAATTCACTCTTTCGTGAATATTCCATCTTTATGGCTATGGAAGGGCATCCTGCATCAAAGGAGGACAATTGGGGCGGTAATAACTTCGTCACTTTTGTAAAATTGGCTGTGGGCACCAATATCGATGATTTTCAAGAGCCCTTACAAGGGATGCTGGAAGAATATATGTTGCCTTGGGCACAAAAGTATTTTCCCGGAATGACCGGTGAATCCTTTGCTGCTTCGGGAAATTATATACGCTATCACACCATGCCATTAACGGACATTCATTTGTATTCCCAGCGCGATCAAGAAATAAGTGCCAATGGTAGCATTCAAAACATATATATTCTATCGTTCATTGGTCTCTTCTTAATGGTACTGGCCAGTGTCAATTTTATGAACCTATCCACGGCGCATTCGCTTAAAAGGGCAAAAGAGATTGGTGTCCGTAAAACACTTGGGTCTAATACTCGAAACTTGATAGGGCAGTTCCTGACCGAATCTGTATTAATTTCGTTACTATCCTTAGTTGTGGGTGTTTTACTAAGTGCACTATTACTTCCTTTCTTTAATGAACTTTCGGGGAAAGAAATCAGCATTCCTTATACAAATCCATTGTTTTGGATGGTTCTTTTGGCGTCCACGGTGTTGCTGGGGTTATTTTCCGGTAGTTATCCTGCTTTTTTCATGTCGCGCTTCAAACCTGTAAAGACATTGAAGGGTGGTGTTCAAGGTAGTGTCGGTGGCAGTAAGGTCAGGAATGCGCTGGTTGTTTTTCAATTTGGAATTTCGGTATTTCTCATTGTGGGAACTTTAGTGGTCTTTCAACAATTGAATTTTATTCAGGACAAGGACCTTGGTTTTACCAAAGACCAAATTGTGATTTTAGACGATACATTTTCTTTAGGAAATCAGATGTCAGCCTTCAAGGAAGAAATTAAAGGTTTGAGTCAGGTCGAGAATGCTACCGTAAGTGGATTTTTGCCCACTCCCTCTGTTCGGTCTAACAGTTCTTTTTTTGAAGATGGTGCAAAAAATCAGGAAAGTGCCATAAATATGCAGACTTGGGATGTAGATGAGGATTATATAGCTACGTTGAATATGGAACTCATTGCCGGCCGCGACTTTGATAAAAAATTAGTTGGGGATTCTCTCTCGGTCATTATCAACGAGGCAACTTTACCCATCATAGGTTTAAGCGCTACCGACGTTTTGGGCATACGTATTTCAGAAGATATAGAAAAAGAAATTCCTCAGTATTATACGGTTATCGGGGTGGTAAGGAACTTTCACTATGAATCTCTAAAGGAAAATATTCTGCCTCTTGGGTTGTTCATAGATCGTTCTACAGCTAATGTAGCTGTAAAATTAAAAGCAGGCGACTTTTCCGAAGCCCTAGCCGGTATTGAAGGAATATGGAATAAAATGGTCCCTGGGCAACCCTTTACATACCGGTTTATGGACGAGTCGTTCAACGCAACCTATGACGCAGAACAGCGACTAGGTAAAATATTCACGGTCTTTACCTTCTTATCTATTTTGATTGCGTGTTTGGGATTGTTTGGATTAGCTGCTTTTAACGCTCAAAAACGCACGAAAGAGATTGGAATACGAAAAGTATTGGGTGCCAGTGTGGGTCAAATCAGTTACCGCCTTACCACAGATTTTTTGAAAATGGTAGGCATTGCCATTGCGATTGCGTTGCCCTTAGGAGGGTACGTGATGAACAAGTGGCTAGAGGATTTCTCGTACCGTATCGAAATCTCATGGTGGGTATTTGTACTGGCCGCGCTATTGGCGGTGGGCGTGGCCATACTAACGGTAAGTTATCAAAGTATTAAGGCAGCGGTTGTAAATCCTGTAAGGAGTTTACGATCAGAGTGAAAAGCTTCTCCCTTTGAAAAAGGGTGGTGGATTCGCTTTAGCAAAAACGGAGGGATTGGGTGACGAATATTAGAAGTCTGAAATAAGAACGCATTGTATAAAAAATAAAACCCTACGACAGCAAACTGACACCTCCCTTTTTTAAAAGGGAGGGACTAACATAAAAAACCATGTTTAAAAACTATTTAAAAATCGCTTGGCGCAACCTTTGGAAAAACAAAGGCTATACCCTTATCAATGTTGGGGGGCTGGCCTTGGGCATGGCCGTTACCTTAATTATTGGTCTTTGGATACAGGACGAGCTTTCTTACAACAGCTATTTCAAGAACAAGGCGAAGATTGCCCAAGTATTTCAGTCGCAGACTTTCAATGGGGAAACTGGAACGGGACCTGCTATTCCCAGACCCCTGGAGATGGCGCTTCGCGATGGGTACGATGATAATTTTAAACATTTGGTCATGTGCTCATGGACCAATGACCATTATTTACGAAACGGCGAGAAAAGTATTTCACGGGCAGGGAATTATATGCAGCGAGAAGGACCTGAGCTTTTAGGACTTCACATCGTCAAAGGTGATAAAGATGGACTTAGGGAAATCAATTCCATTATGCTTTCTGAATCTACGGCCAATGCCCTTTTTGGAAACGAGGATCCCATTGGCAAAACGGTAAAGGTCAGTAATCAATACGATATGAACGTTAGCGCGGTGTACAAGGATATACCCGTTAACAACTCCTTTAACGATACCGATTATATCATTTCTTGGGAGAAGTACCTGGCCAATAATGAATGGATACGAAATGCCGAAGATCAATGGGGCAACAATTCATTTCAAATGTTCGTGCAGATCACGGA